>NYTQ01000025.1 GCA_002683585.1 Cryomorphaceae bacterium | reverse complement strand
AAATCTATATTCAGCACCAATACGATCTGCATATTCTTTCATTAGTCTCGTAGAAGCTACTACACCAGGCTTCATAGGACCTTTCCAGTATTGATATATTATGTTCTTCATTTTACTCTCTCTATAAATTTCTTAGCTGTCTGTAAAGATGAGTTAACAGCTTGATGCATATCAATGTACACATACATTCCACATCTTCCAATAAAAGTCATGTTAGGATTATCAACTTGTTTGGCTGCATATTTCTTATATATGCTCGTGTTTTCGCCAGTATTATCTTTGACCGGATAGAATCTTCTGTAGCCATTTTCTTTGTAATCACATGGTTCTTCTACTGTAAGCGTAGTCATTTTAGAGTTGATACCATGATAGGGATAATTTTTCCATTCGGTGATTCGAGTGTTTGGACCATCATGAGTAAAGTTTACGGTGGGTACTGGTAAAACTTTACTTATCGGCAGGGGTGTATGATGGAACTTTATAGATCTATAAGGCAGCTCACCATATTCATACTCATAGTATTCATCAATCGGCATTGAGTTGAAGACATGATCAAACAAATTTTCCATTTTTTTATCAAACACTGTGTTTAAATGTACAACTATATTTTGATGATTTAATATACTTTCAAACAGTTTTGTATAACCGTACATAGGCATTAACTGGTACTGATCATTTGGAAAGTAGAATTCATTATCATCATCACGTATAGGTATTCTTTTTGTAACGCTATTATCTAACTGCTCTAGTTCCATTCCCCACATCTTCCTTGTGTAAGGCCTGTAGAAAGTATCTATTATATTCTCTTCACCAACAATATCTTTTGTTTCTTTATTAACTGGTAAAGTAACGTAACGCCCATCGGTTAGTTGTGCTTTTACTTTGTGCTTGTATTCACCAAACTTACCAAACTTAGTTACCCAGTCATACACTCTTTTATTATTTGTATGAAATATATGTGGTCCATACTTGTGAACTCTGATACCATGTTCGTTTTCATAGTCATATGCGTTACCAGCTACGTGATCTCTTTGATCTATTATGCATATCTTATGACCAGCTTCTGCTAACTCTCGAGCAATTGTAGCTCCAGCAAAACCAGCGCCTACAACTAATATGTTCAAAGTACACCTTCGTCCACTAACTGTTTATAGTTATCCATCTTGTATCGCTTTGGTCCTTGAGGCGTGATCTTAGTACGTATATGAATAAACCCGGCTTTTTCTGGATTAGGAAGAAAACTACATTGACACCATTTCGGATCTAAGTATGTTCCTCTCCAGTTAACACCGGCTCTCTGAGCTAAGACGTGGAAGATACCTTCATCTTCAAAGTGATATGGCAAGTTAAAGCTTTGCATCCATGTGTTTGGAAACGTGTTTGCTTGCCTTAGAGCTACTCTTAATTTCTTACTCATCTTGTATATCGCCCCACCCCAGTAAGGTGATCGAGAAGATGCAATCAAAGGATACTGCTGTACTAACTTTTTATGTAACATCTTCTGTACGGTGTGATACATCCCAACACCTTGTTCTTCAAAGATGTTAGTAGTCATACCTTTAGGTGCAAACATATCAATATCAACCATCAGTACATCATCATACTTGTCAAACTCTTTTGCAATCATCTGTACTTTTTGACAGGGTGCTGTTAGCTTTCGATTAAAAGGTTTACCAGTGATAAGCCTGTACTCTGCTCCAACCATCTCAGCGTACTCTTGCATGTTGGCCATGGAAAGTTTATCCAGCGGACGCAGTTCACCATCAAAGTGTTGCAGTATAATATTTACCAAGGTTTGCTCGCTTCTATAACAGCAGAGTGTAACTTACGTATCAGGCCTGGCGTATCAATACCATTGAAGTCTCTTACTCCAGATTTTCCGTAAGGCATTTCTTGTACGTTTTTAAAACCAAGTTCAGTAAGTGTTTCTAATAATTCTTTCTTATACCAAAGATGCTTATGTTCACCTCCTTGATATAAGAGTCCTTCTGCACACTGAAGTTGTTTAGACAAGTGTTCAGTACCAGCTGGAGCAAACTTATGTTTCAAGATATAAAATTGATAGTAGTGTTGTACAAAGGCATGTTCATCTAAGTTTTGATCTTGTCTAAGATAATCTACAAAGTCCATAGGAGGCCAGACCGTACGGATGATACCACCGGGCTTCATTACTCTATACATTTCTTTAAAGAAGTTTATGCCTTCGTCTTTCTCCAAGTGCTCAATAAAGTGTTCGCTATAGACTGCATTATACTGTGCATCCATAACTCCTTTCATTGGAAGCTTACGCATATCATATACGAGGCAACCCGGAGTAGGTACATCTCGTACACTATCCCAATTTAATCCTCTGTTCTCGTTTGGAGCAATTTCTAAATATCTCATACTACTAATTCCATTAGTCGCTCAATATCTTCTCCTTCATTAGGAATTAAATCTTTATGAAAGAAATGTAAGAAGTGAGCCTGTTGCATCTTCTCATGTGGTATAGCATTAAATAAACCATTCCACTTCCAATGAAGATGTTTNTGTTTCATCTTTTCTTCACGTACCCAAGTATTCAAAAGCGTTTGATCCGTAGACCATTTCCACGCGCCTANTCCGTCAATGAATCCTTTGAACTTTGCACGCATCAAGAACTCTCGTGGAGTTTGACCACGTAGATACTTTGCAATGTTTTTACTCATTAACATCATACCCATGTTATAGAACTCAGCACCNTGTTGATTCCACTTCCAGTCAACGTGCTTTAATGATCCATATTGCATATGAGAATAGTTTGTAATCTTGTCGAAGTATCTTNGAGTTAGTGGCATCTGTCTTTCTATAACACCAGCAAATTCNGTGTCTTCATCTAACTCGTCAAACAGGTTAGGACTGTTTGGTCTTATCCATATGTCACCGTCTACAATTGCGATCTGATCATAACGATCAAAGTATGCAAATGCATTTTCTTTCTCATATATCGGTAGAAAGCCACCATGTTTGCCATAGGACTCTTTACTACGATTAGTAGCAAATACATCTGGTTTAATTCTTAGGATAGGTTCTCTTTGTATAACATGATCAATGCCATGTTCTTCACAGTAGGTGGCGACAGACTTTGTACAGTGGTCGTATAATCTTTTACGAGGTCCTGTGTATACCTGATAAATTAGTCTCTTCATAGTAACTCACGATTTTATTTGCAATAACTAATGCATTCTCAAAGTTTTTTCGAAAACGATTCTTTTTGGCTCCGGTTTCAATGAATGCATATAGATTATCTATAGTACCATTATAATGGCTTAGTTCATAAGACTTACGATACCTTACGATCTCTTCCCATTGACTACGTAGTGTAAGTATTTCACTTAGCGACATATTCATAGATGTCCTTCCATGTTGCAAATGTTGGAAACTCGTCATTATTCATATTATGAGCATGTTCTACCATAATACTTTCGAGTCCTAGTCGATCACCTGTTTGTGCATTTAATAATTTATCTTCAATCCAAAGAAGACCAGAATCACGATAAGGTTCTAGTACTTCATCTTTATCTTCACCGGTATCACAAAAGATAAATTTAGTAAAAGCAGTTTCACCAAATAATTTTTTACAGTTTTGAATACGAAGCATCTGAGCATGCTCGTCATTTGAAAGAGCAGTTATCATATGAAATGTATAACCATGTTTGCGATGTAAAAGATCTACGTAGTACATAGCATCACGAAGAGGAGGTAAGAATCCCATAGCCGCAGATTCATTGAACTGCCGAACTAATCGTCTACTTACAGATGATGGAAGATTGTATCTATCTTTCATATCGTAATGCTGTTGACCNTCATCAACAATCTTGTAACCTTGTGTTTGCATCCAGACATTCATGGCGTATTCCCAGTTCATGAGAACTCCATCGCAGTCAGTAAGTATCACTCGGTTTAAGTTGTTTATCATTATATTCTCCTTCATTATAGTAGTATTCTACCATACTTTCAGAAGAATGTACACCTTTTTGTTTTGTTTGAAAACAACTACTTACGTTTTTTATTCTAAGATCTTTGTAGATGGATTGTTNCTTGTGTTTTCCACGCTTTTTATTNCGAGAGTCAAAGCGACTGAACTTAGTCATTAGANTCTTTCCTGTCCGAAGTTGCGAGTGTTTTCAATTTCAGNAGCGAATTCTTGGTATCCGCCTATATGTTTNTNATGCNAAAATATTTGAGGAACCGTACGTGCTTCTGGAAGTAAATGCATTAGTTCTTGCATTTTTTCTGGTCCATCAATTAAAATGTATTCGTATTTAAGTTCATGCTGTTCTGCGAGTGACTTTGCTCTGTCACACCATACACACTTTGGTCCACCCCAAATTGTTATCATCAATCGTATCCTAACATTTCTTTTGTCATAATATAATCTCTCACCAAGCCTGATCTTACGATATCATCCCAACCAAACTGTATGACCGAGAAGTTTTTCATTTGTTCTAAGATAGCTATAAACTTAAATAATCCATCTTTCTCATCTTGAAACTTGAAGTCAGATTGTTTATAGTCACCACAAAATATAATCTTACTGTTACGTCCTACTCGTGTAATAACTGTATCGAGTTCATGGAACGTAAGGTTCTGCATCTCATCAACAATAATAATAGAATCATCGAACGTGGATCCACGAATAAACGATGTAGATTCAAAGTCAATTTGTCGAGCTGTTGTGAGTTTGTTATAAGCTCCTACATCACCAAATAGTTCANCACAAATATTCTTATACGGAATATTGTACATATCCTTTTTTTCATCTACAGTACCNGGAAGAAAGCCAATGTCTCTTGTTGGTACAACAGATCTAATTATTACAATACGACGAAAGAAAGCATCCTTAGGATCAAGAAGTTCTTCTAGCGCCATATAAAGAGCTATAAAGGTTTTACCCGTTCCTGCAGTTCCAGCTAGGACCAAATTATCGTTGTCTTCCCATGCATCAAAAGCAACCTTTTGNTTTTGAGTGATAGGATCATACTGTAACAGATCATCAATACGAACNGTAAGAGAATTATTCTTTCGATGTTTACTCATACTATGTTTTTATTGTGTTGTCACGACCTGAACCGGATTTCACTTTATTCAAAACTTCTTTCCATCCATCATCTGTTTTGCTCAAAGTGCTTCCTGTTCCGGATACAATCTTTGGTGTACTTAGTACTTGAATTACGTTTGGCATAGAATCCAAAGTTTCTTGTAATTCATTCCAACCGCATGTCACCTCCCAGGTATCTTGAGTCTTAGTATCTTTCAATGTGTATAAAGGCATAATGTTCTTTCTGTAAATCGGCCGACTAGTCTCCTAGCCGACCGTCCACCTCCTATTGCAGTGCTTCTTGTTTCCCAGCGATATAGTCTTNGAGATATTCTCTCTTTCGACTTATTTTAGTAGCTAGATCAGTTTTGCCTTTCTGTTTAAGCTTGGTGATATAGTTTTCTAATTCGATAACGTCTTGTTTAAGTCTATCAAACTGAGCAGTCAATGCAATCTCCTGTTTTATTAATTACTATTTAACGATAAGTTTTGGAAAAGCCTCCTCTACAAGTTTCTTGGTAATTCCTTTTGCTAATGCTTTCTTATCTTTCATAAGAATAAGAAGCTTAGCATCTTTTGGGTGCACACCTTCAAGAATATCAATGAACATACGTTCACGCTTGAAGCCCATCATCTGATCACCCACAAGTCCTTTAACGAAGTATTTAAACTTCTTATGTTGATTGTGTAATGTGGAAGGTACAGTTTCTTCTATGGCTGGTTCATACGGAGGATCACCAGGTGGTAATGACCACTGGACCAGTTCGTCGTATGCGCCGCGGAGTAAGTCTTTTAAAGCCCAAGACTCGTTTTCACGAAGGACGTTTATTCTATCCTGTTTCGTTTTCGCTTTCGAAGCAAGTTCAATTACTTCGTAGATGTGTTTCGTTCTAGTCTTCGTAACCATTTAGATAAAGTCCTCAATATCTTCAATCAATCNTTTACATCGTTTAGCCACTAGGTAAGGAAAGACCTTTCCTTTATTATCATATGTATCTTGGCTTTCAAATGTATTTATAATTTCGCTTTTTAGAACATCAGGNGTTTCGTTCAAATCAATTAATTTTTTGTTACGTAAAAAATTACGATATATCTCCTGGCCTTCAGACTCAGGATTTTCAATCAATTGATCGAGTAACTTTTGACGAAGAGGTGTTTGACGTATGCCTTCAACAAAAACATTGTCACCAGANAAAACATTGGGTACACCGTCTGATGTATCGCCTCTGAGAATAAGTTCCATTAACTGTTTCCTAGGATGTTCTATCTTTATATATTTCTTTGTCATAGGGGAATACTGATTAATNTTATCAAACTTTTGCAATTGAGCAAAGTCCTTGTCAGCAGATATAATCATAACTTTTTCGTGTTGACCAAACTCTTGAGTATTGTAACACAGCTGACCAATAATATCATCAGCCTCACAGCCATCGATCTTTAATGTCTTATAGGGGAAGTGCTCACCAAGTTCTTCGAACACTAGGTTAGTGATACGAAATACTTCGTCCCAATCCATGCTTGATTTCTTACGGCCAATCTTACGAGCTGCTTTGTAATTAGGAAATGCTTTGTAACGCCAGTTGTTTCCTGCGTCAGAGGCAATAACAACTTCACCAAAGTCTTTATGAAAACGTTTACGGTACATACGAATACTATTCAGAATCATATGCCTAACCATGTTTTCATCTATATCAAGCTTTTGTGTAACAATGTTACCAATAGCTATTCCGTTATAATCAATAATAATCATTCCAAACTCCATTCATATTAAGTTTATTCTACCACAGTTTCATCTGATTGTAAACCTAAAATATGCTTTCGATGTATTTTTCCTCCAATAAATGCGTTATAGTATTCTTCTGGNTTGAGCAATACATCAAGCTCAAGTTGATATTTCATTTCGTAGTAAGAACATTGACCTTTAGTCCTACATAACTTAAGTATCTCACGATGAAATGCATCAGCACCGTTCTCTTCTACGAGTAACTGTACTTCTTTACTAGATCCGAAATACTTACGCCAGTCAGACTCAGCTCTTGTCCTGACTCTGCGTTTTCTTGCTTTTGTTTTTGGTAAAATTTTNGGTTTCCAGAAAAACTTCTTACCGATATATTTCATACCAGTTGCTTTTTCTGTTATTTGATATACGAATCCTTGATACTCCTCTGGAGTCTCGTCAAATTCTTTTCCATTATAATGCCACATAAGGCTATTTATTATTCGTCTATAGTTTCTTCAAAGACTGATTCTTCACCACACATAGGACAAAACATTGGGACTTCGTCTCCTTCTTCTAATAAGACGTAAGTTTCCATATCACAAACGTCACACTCGGTCCAATATTCTTTATCCATCTAGCTTCCCCATCCAGCAAACTCTTCTTTATTTTTCATACGTTCGTGTCTAGTNGGTAGATAATTTTCTGTTTCGCCTAGACACTCCCATCCTGTTTCAGCTAGCCATTCTATTAATTGAGTCTTACTTCCAAACTTCATTGAAGATACATCACCAGTATTTGGGTTTAGTATTGTGTATTTACTCATGTTCGCCACCAGGAGCTCTGGTGTTGTATTTCATATGTGCAGGATATTTATCAGCTTGGTCGTGTACTATGGCAGTTATAAAGATTCCGCAGACAACCAGAACATGTCCGCCGGCTGCCCAACCAAATATGTATGGGTTGCTCATAAGAGCAGCAAAGATGCCACTCCACATAACTGATAGAATTAAAAATACCATCAGTCCAAGTTGAGGCGGTAACTTACGTAGCGGTGAATGTTGAATAGTCATGATGCTATTCCAACTATCTTTTATCATATGAGGTATTGCTATTGGCGGAAAGGCTTTTACACTATTTTTCATTGTACATCACCCATTGATTGGAGATACTGAATAACTTCTGCACGTTTATTTTCTTTCTTTTCTCTATAAGCCATCTTTGTCCCTTTGACCATTTTCTTACTATTTGTGAGCCATAGATCCATGAGCTCAGGTGTCCACATTGGATTCTCTTCCGACCATGCTAAAAACTTCTTGCTATACTTGTAGCCATCTGCTTGTGCAGTTCCTCTATTCATTATGTTCCATAAGTTAGGACCAGTTCCATTCTTACCACCTTCTTTAATTGAGTGGCAAGATTTACACTTATTAAATGATCTATCTGCTGCAACAGGTGTGGCTAACATTAACAATAAAATTAGCAATCCTGGTGATGATAGTAATGCAAGTTTTTTTAATCTCATGTACGATTTCCTCTTAATGCAAAGAACAATCCACCTACCCATAAGAATACGTGCAAATTGTCATATAAAATTACGTCGGTTAAACTCTCTGGTTGTCCTATCCAAATGACACCAGTCATTATACAACAAATAGTAATACCACTAAATCTAGTAATAACGTCGGCTAGTGCTTTCAAAGGTTTTGCTAAAAGAAGTCCTCCAGCTAGTAAACCTAGTCCAGCGCCTAGTTCACCATAAGTAACAACCCACCAAACTAAAGCTGGAAGCTCAAACGCTTCAGCATCTTCTACAGAGAATGGAAGTTTAGATAGGCCTTGTTGAATAAAAACAACAGCCAACGGAACACGAAGTAACCAATGGCTTAAACAAAAATCAGGTATTTTAGAAAGTAATTTCACAGGCGCCTCCTACGCATGCTGCAGAACCAAGTGTGTCTACATCTACATATTTTTTAGTTTCAAGTTGAGAAGCAAAATCTACTGGAGCAAGGTTCTGTTGAATCTTAGTCCATTTGTGTAAAAGGAACACGTCCTTCAAGCAATACTCAGCTTCTTTTGTATCGCTCATAAAATAATTATCCGCAAACTTTTTAAAACGACGAATCCATTCTGCACGAATATCAGAAACTTCTCCATGATTATCATCTGGTAGTTGTGCTATGGAAGTGGCTTCCCACAAGTCATTGAATCCTTTGCGTGTATCTACAATTAAGCCAGCAGCAAATAATGCAGCCTTGCCATATTTATTCACTATCTGTTCTTCGGTTAATACTTCTGTCATTGGTGCTTGGTTAAAGTCTTTGTCACCTGATCCACCAAGGAAAGAGATGCCAGCATATGCACCACGATTTTTATAAACATAGTCTTCTACTTCACGCCACTGGTGATCCATGACTGTTACAGTATTTGAAACATTATGGCGTAGCTTAGGATGTGCACATAGCTTTTCGTTTGTGCCAAACTCTACCCAGTTGTTTTGTACACTGCTTACTTTTTCTAAAAGCTTTGTGCCATATAGTTCTTCACGATATANTGAACCTTCTGGTGAGATAACAGGGAACGCAACAACGTAGTCAGTTTTACCTGCAGACCATACTGATTCTTCTACCATGTAAGGATTTGTCTCAGCAATTAGTTGTGAAACTTCTGATTCCTTATTTAGTTGCACGTGTCGTAGGTAACGCGGTGAATGTTCTGAGTGAATGCCAGAGGCAGTCTGTAACAGAACAGAAGCATTGCCAGAAGGTTTAACACAAGTAGTACGAGCTGCTTGATTGATGCCAATTAACTCAGCAACATCTTTATTGACTTGCTTTACGATCTCTGCACCCTGTCTTTGAATCTCTTCATCAAAAAGAACTTCAGGGTTATTCATCCATCCTGTAATAGAAACACCAAGTAATGCTTCACGCTCAAAGATCTTACGAGTTGTATTAGATACATATTCAAATTTAGTNTAGCCNGCTTGGAGTGTACCAAGAATAGCNGCAGCACGACATGCTTTAAAAAACTCTTCTTTGTTTGTACACTTACCGCCATTGATCTCTGTTAGGTTACAACCTTGCCAGCCNGACTTACCATTGAGCTGTGGGTACATGCCAATCTCAACACATGGGTTTGTAGTAAAGTCTTTGTCCTCAACGAAATAAAAACCTGGTTCGCCAAACTCTTTGATTGATGTCATGAGATTAGAGAACTCTTCCTTTGTAACTTCATTACGAACAATTACTGCTGAGTTATTTGAACGACCACGTTGTGGATTATCAATAAACCANTTACCAGTTTTTGCNTTCATCATTTCTGTATCGTCTGGTGAAAACAAACAAATTGTTGCTGAACGACGAACACCACCAGATAATACTGCATCAGCAGCATGCATAGCAATATCATATACNTCAATTGGTTTCAATGTGTTACGACCAGATAGAACGATGCCTTGTAACATATGTTCAATCTTATCTAATGTACGACGTAATGGTTCTGGTCCTGGAGCTTTAAAGCCACCAGAAATCATAGCACCTCTTGGACGAATTGCTGATAGGTCAAAATAAATCTTACGGCCTTCAAATTCTGGATGAGTACCGCCACCGATAAAATAAGAAGACATTAGAACTGAAAGAGAATCTGCCCAACCTTCGATTGAATCTTCTACGTTAAAACCTTTTGCNTGCTTCTTACGTTCTTGTAACTTAGGCATCTTTTCAACGTGATGATTTTGTACGGAGAATCCAGCACCTGCACCACAAAGCAAAATATAAAATAGCTCACCAAAGAATGCTGCACGGTCTGCATATGTTGAAGTACAGTTGTACATCTTCATTGGTTTCTTCAATAGTTGCTCACCACCAAACTGAAGAGCACGTTGTGCACCAAGAGCATACTTTAATTTGTAAAGAGATTCAGCTTCATCAATTAGCTGTGATAGATCAGGAGACATTTTCTTTTTATAATATGTACGATGCATACCCATAACACGAGTAACTGCTTCTTCCCATGTTTCATAACGCTCGTTGTCTTCGTCCCACCTACTATAACCTTCATAAAATTTAGTATCAGACATCATTGCACGTGTGTTTCTGTCTGGATTGTTTGGGATGAGTTTGAGCATATTTTGATTCTCCTAGAAAACAGCATAAAAAGATACAACACGCTGAAACAGCATGCTATATATTGTTAGTCATATTGATTTGGTAGTATTATATATTAGTTTTCAGATTTGTAACACCCCTAAAGTGAAAAAAAATAAAAAAAATAAATTATTATTTTAGGGGTTTACTTTCTGAAAAAACTGTATATAATTTAAAGGTATCCTTTAAGGTGGATGGAGTATCACTCAGGTTTCATCGCACCGTCAAGAGCATCTTCTGCTTGCTTATAGTAATTTTCATAAGCTAAGATAATAGCTTGTTGTTGCTGAACCATTGCTCGAATATCACTAAAATTCAGACCAAGATTCTCGTAACCTTCGCCGTTGATACCAAATATAGCAATAGGTTGACCAGTGCCACGAAGCTCTGTGAGTTTTTGTTCTAAATTTTCTTCTGTGATAATAACCCAATCTACTGGACGCATATTGAGTTGATCTACTGGAGGTAGAGTGAGTTGTGGTTTTTCTACCGGTTTAGCACTAACCGTTATTTCCCGCGGCATCTGCGGTTGCAGACTGCACCCCATCAGGGTTAGGACCAGGCCAAAGCCAAGGGCACTCTTTATTAAATTGTTTCGCGTCAGTTGCATTTATTTCATCCTCTGTTAATTCCGCTCCAGACAATATTTCAAAGCACCGACCAGCGTTTACAGTCCCTCTGTTAATCGCTCGTTCAATGCTATCAGTTTTCTCAACTGCTAATAGGCCTAAGTCCATATCAGCGAGTTTACTTGATAACCTACTGTTCTGTTTACGGATATCCGCATATGCTTTATTTATTTTATTATTTTCTTCCATTACAGCTGCATAATTTTCTTTTAAAGAAGTCAAAGCTTCTTCGTTTGTTGCTACTGCTATTTCAAGTTTGGCGTTATTGCCAGCTAAAACACGAATCGTTTCTTGAGTCGTTATATAATATGTATACGCGCTGTAACCAGCTACGCTCAATGATCCGATTATGAATAGCATTAGATATAATCTAAGCATCTTTCTGATCTTCCATATGTTTTCTAAATCGTTTTAAAAGGACTGGATGTTTNTCTTTCCTTCTACGGCGATCTGTCACTTGAATAGTTTTAAATCTAGCCGTTGGAGGTAATGCAACCGAGGCGTTACCGATTGATGTCGCTGGAGATTCTTCTTTTACTTTTTTCATCAGATTAACTCATCAACTGTTACGTATACTTTTTGGTTTGTTTTTATATGAATCGCTTCATATATATGCATTCCAAATACATCACCAACCGGATGAGCATCTTCACCAACACGAACACCGTCGTTTGGCTTTACATATTCATCCAATGTTTTGCACAATAGTTTTTCATATCTCACTTTATAAGTTCCTGGAGATAGCCTGCCATCTTCAAGAATAAACCACTGTGATGATTCCATCATAATATCACTTGTGTCTAGACCNAGGTCTTTCAANCCTTGTTCTAGTTTTGCATCTTTTATATTATAATGGTCTTTCAGCAAGTAGAGAGCCGAGGCATAAGATCCGATCTTACCTGCTGGTATTAATTTTTTGATATTGAAAACGAGTCTATGGAAAGGTGTATAGGCATCTCTTTCTTCTGCTGAGTCAGGTCGCTTTTGCTTCTTACCTTTTTCATCAATAAGCCCGAGCTCAAACGCCTTAGTGTCCTTAAAACTTGTAACAAGCAACTTAAGGAATCTAAAGGTGTAAACTAAATCACCNGCTCTTTTGATAATGCCCATTAAATTTTCCTCATCAGCTAAGTTTTCTTTTTAGCCACAGCACCACAGCATATACAACTATTGCATAAACCGTAGCTATNCCAATATCAACCAGGTGTTCGCGCATATGATATATGAATTGAATTCCTGCTTCTGCATCACTCATTAAATTTTCCTTAGTGCATCTACTACAGTCTGATCCATAGTGATATTTGTGTACTGATCATTTCGAATATAATTCAAAAATATTAAAAAAGGTTTTACGATCCGCCAGTGCTTATCGTTAAGTCTTAAGTCTAAAATATTCAAAGCAGCCTCAATACCAAATACATTAAANACAACAATCAAATGATTTAAAATCAAACGATCCGGCAATGTACCTGTTTCAATATAACGATTACATAATCTTTTTATATATTTNAATCTGTTTAAATCCTCTGTAAATTCTTCTGCATCGATATACTTTGGGTTGTAGTAATTCTTTGCAGCATATATAAACAGATTGTCGTCTGATAATTCAATTTTCATTTTCAATACCTAATTAGACTATTCAAGTCTATTTAGGCGNTCATAAAAGCTTCTAAATCTTCTAACATTCCAGCTTTTGTTTTACGACGATCTAACTCGATTCCTACGGTTCTACCATATACCTCAAGTTCACGCTTATTCATATCACAAGTGCAAGGATCGTTATCACAATCTTCCTTTTCACAACCTTCNCTNTCTTCTTCATTTACATGCATCTCTAACTTGTCGTCAGACATTACGTGTGATACAGGTTCAGGCGGCGGNGGTGGAGCAGCTGCACTGCCATCTCCAAAAAAATCTGCAATGAATGATTCTGGAATCTTTTGAGATTTTAACAATTCACCCGTCTTTGGGTCGATCCATCCTCTTACAGTGGGATGTGAGCCTTTAGGTCCTCTTATAGCCATGATTATATTATCCTTTATGCTTCGGTTGATTTAATTGGTTTCNTGTCTCCNCTNTTATTNTCGNNTGNACNACNAGGTGCTACTTTTACAGAAGCAGCAGCTGCTTTTGCTGTGTCTGCCGCAGCTTTAGCGCCATCAATACCAGAGTCATTTCCACCAAGNCCGCCNTGCTTTGCAACGAAATCTTTTTCACCTTTCGANGCTTTTGAATCGATAGCTTCAGGATCTGTTGCTCCTTTTACATGGTCAGCACGATTTCCTGCTTTTTCCATGATGCGGTCAAANATTGGTCGTCTTGATTCTTGCTTTTCTGACATTTCAGTATCTTTTTCATCGTCTTTTAATTGTGGCTTAGTGTNTACAACTTCTTTANCTTTTTTCGTTGATTTAGAAATTGCTTTCCTGCGCTTGTGTAAAAACTTATCACTCGCATCAACGTCTCCATCGTTATCGATGTCTTTGTCTTTGCGGTCTGAGTGTTTACCTTTTAATTCTTTTTTATCTACAGGATCCATTGCTTCCTTAGTAACAGAATCTTTTATATCTTTTTCCAAAGATTTTGCCTGACCGCTATGAGCCTTTACAGCTCCTTTTAGCGCTTTGACAACTTTCATAACACTTGATTCATCATCTTTATCAAGTGCTTCGTTCTTACCAGGAACTTTAAAAGGCGCTTTTGGCAGTGTTACTGCGGCTTTACCTTTTTCTGATGAAGCTGATGCTTTTGCTAGCTTCTTTGCTAACGCTGCTTTTTGGCTTTCTTGGACCTCGGCCCAAGCTGCCGCAACATTTTTTATGTCTTTAGTTTTCATGTTTGTTTCCTTTTACATCCAAACTTGGGCTGCGATTGATCCGGCAACAGCTATAACTGCTACCCAGAATAATTTGTTTATAATACTTACAGTGTGAGCGTTATCTCTCACCTGTTCTTCTATACTATCAAGCTTCTTACTAAAATGATTCATACGATCCCAACCATTATCTTGGGCCTCTTTTATAGTAGCAATCTTTTCTTCG
>NYTQ01000004.1 GCA_002683585.1 Cryomorphaceae bacterium | reverse complement strand
ATATGTTGCCAAATCACCAAAATCTCCATCAAAATCAATTGCAGCGGTTGGGAAACCTGCGCACAGAACTTGACTTGGGATTGGAAAAACAGATGGTTTTGGATTAACCGTAATTGTAAAGTTTTCTGACGAGCCAACACAACCATTAAAACTAGGTGTCACTATGAATGTTGACGTCTCTGATACTAAACTGGTATTTGTAGCAGTGAAAGATGGGATATCAGCAAATCCAGGACTTCCTAGTCCAATAGAAATATCATCATGAGACCAATTGTATACCGCAGTTGATATGTTTCCTGAGAAGTCAACGGGAATCGTCGCCTCATCATGGCACAAGGTCTGAGATAAGGGCACTACGGACACTGTAGGAACCGGCTTGACCGTAATTGTGAAGTCAGCGTCAATGCTTGTACAACCTACTAAAATAGGAGTAACTGTTATTGTTGCGGATTGATCTACAACACCTGAGTTCGTGACAATGAAACTGGAAATATCACCTGTCCCACTTGAAGGCAGTCCAATTGAAATATTATTGTTGGTCCACTCAAAAGATAAATTAGGGACATTTCCGGAAAAATTGATGCCAGAAAATTCCTCCCCAGCACACAAAATTGTATCATCCACAAAATCCACTTCCAAGACAGGCGTTACAATGAAATCGAATTCAATGGGCACTCCTTCGCAACCATTGAAAGTGGGCACCACAGTAATGTTGGCCGTATCTAAAATATTTCCATTATTTATTGTAGTAAAAGAAGGTATATCACCACTACCGTTGAGACCAAGACCGATACTTGCGTTATCGTTTGTCCATGCAAAAGAGGTACCTATTACATTTGATGAGAAAATCACTGGAACGGAATTATTTGTAACACAAATCGTTTGATCAGCAGGGATGTCCATTTCAGGAGATGGATTTACATCGATTGTGAAGGTCTGAGCTGTTCCATTGCAACCATTCAATTCTGGAGTAACCTCTATTGTTGCCTGAATAGGATCATTTGTAAGATTCGTGGCAATGAATGACAAAATATCGCCAGTACCAGCAACCGGAAGTCCTATGGCAACATTTGTGTTGGTCCAATTATAAATAATAGAAGGGTCACTTCCCGTAAAAACAATGTTAGTTGTTGGGGTTCCATCACATTCGACAATAGCTCCTGGGTCATTAACAGTTGATGATGGGTTTACTGTAATTTCAAAGTTAACTGATGTTCCTGGACAACCATTAATGGCTGGCGTTACAGTTATGATTCCAGTCTGAACAATTGCAGTTGTATTAACAGCCGTGAAACTCAAAATATCCGAATCACCAGAAAGGCCTAAACCTATTTGTGCATTATTATTTGTCCAACTAAAGGTTAGACCTGAAAAGCTTGAAGAAAAGAAAACACTCGTAGTATTTTCACCAACACAGAGCACTTCTGAATCCGGTGTATTCATTGAAACTACTGGGCTAACATTAACATCTACGACCTGATTATCATTCGTACACCCTGAAGATAAAGCTGTTGCTGAAACCAAATAAGTCACAGTCTGAATCGTAGTAGATGTATTGTCTAAAACATCATCAATTCCGGAGGAAGCCACGGTGGTTAGGGACTCTCCATTAACAAACGCTTCGTCACTTTGCGCAACCCATTCATATGTCGCTGATACATCACTTGTAATCGGATAGTTTACAGCAACACCTGAACAAACATCTATA
The DNA here is from genome assembly GCA_002683585.1 of Cryomorphaceae bacterium. The sequence continues at coordinate 16,257 of NYTQ01000004.1, read as the reverse complement.
TTAGAAACAGACGATAGCACTGGAGAAGGATTTATAGTTATCAGTAAATCTTCTGAGGCTGCAGCACATGGTCCTGCAGGATCATTCGTTGTTAACGTCAATAAAGCACTTCCATTCGCGATTTCTATAGCAGACGGTATATATACTGCATTTAACGTGGTCGCGTTCGGAACAAATATTCCAGAACCTCCCGACCAAGTTCCAGTAACTGCAGACCCACCAATTGCTCCGTCTAGATTCACATCGTCTCCCTCACAAATGATTTGAGGAGGTCCCGCTGAAACAATTGCAGATGACGTAAATGAAACGGTCACATCATCAAATTCAGGTCCACAAGGTCCAACCGGATCCTCTGAAGTTAGTGTGAGTAAAACACTTCCCGCACTTAACTCAGCGGCTGTCGGCGTGTAAGATGCATTCAAATCGAATATATCAGAAAAAGTACCTGAACCTCCTGACCATGAACCTGTAATCACTGCTCCTGTAATAGAACCATTGAGCAATGCATCTGCACCAGCACAAACTGTAAAATCAGAACCTGCATCAACTTCGGCTACCCCACTAATNGANATATTCAATGAGCTGACTGCTGCATCACACGGACCAATCGGNTCGTTNGTTGTCATCGTCAAGGTAACAAANCCAGAATTTTGATCGTTAATACCTGGAATGTAGGTTGCATTGAGTGCATTGGTATTCGGGGTGAAAACTCCATCTCCATCAGTACTCCAAGTAATAGATACCGCTGAACCACCAATTGAACCACCCAATAATGCGTTTTCTGCCGAGCATATAGACTGATCAATACCTGCATCAGCAACAGCAAAATCAAATAAGTTTATNGTCATTTCACTAGACACCAAGCCACATACTCCAGAAGGGTCATCTGTAGTTAAGGTCAATAATACCGAACCTGCTGCAATATCTGCTGCTGATGGGCTATACTGACCATTCAAATCTAAGTTATTTGGTATAAATGTGCCCGTACCATTAGACGTCCAAGTTCCTTGCGTTGCACTACCTCCTATGACTCCTGACAAAGAAACCAACTGGTCTGAGCAAACATCCTGATTTAATCCTGCACTAACAGTTGGAAGTTCAATAAAGGTTACAACCAAATCTGAACTTGCAGGGATACATGGACCTGCTGGGTCATTTGTGGTTAATGTCAAGGTAACAGAACCAATTAATAAGTCATTGGCGTCNGGTGTATAAATCGCGATTAAACTTGTTGGATCATCAAATACACCACCTCCNGAAGATGTCCAAGTTACAGATGANGCCGCACCACCAAAGGTACCATTCAATGAAACTTGATTGTTCGAACAAACATCCATTGCATTTCCTGCAAAGACTGTCGGTAATTCATTAATTTGAATCACTACCTGATCCGTTGCAGATAAACATGGTCCAGTNCCATCAGGATCATTGGTCTCGATATCTAAGGTTAAACCTCCAATTGTATTTTCAGTTGAGGAAGGCAAATAGTCAGGTGTCAAATCATTAGGGCCCGGAGTGAAAGTACCTGAGCCATTAGACCAAGTGACACTTGTAGCAGANCCTCCAATGATTGATTCGAGAGGGATTTCTTCGTTTATACAAGCTTCTACAGGAGAAATTACGCTCAAAGTTACTGCCTCATTCACGGTTAATTCCATNGTACTTGTAACTTCAGGACAGGCTCCTACCGGGTNATCTGTCGTTAAAGANAGAACAACCACACCGGCTAACATATCAGCAACACTCGGCGTATAATCTGAGTTTAGATTATTNACATTTTGGAAAATTCCNGTACCACTAGATGTCCAAGTCGCCGAAGATGCAATACCTCCAATAGANCCANTCAGCCCAATTANAGAATTAGAGCAAACAACATCATTTGGNCCAGCAGAAACNGTNGCCTCTGCATCNATTTGTAAAATCACTACCTCGGTTGCNGCAAGACAAGGTCCAGTTCCATCAGGGTCGTCTGTTGTAACATCAAGTGACATTATACCGGATGAATTTTCTGATGCNGAAGGTAAATATAACGCCGAAGGAGNAGTCGNGTTNGGTGTAAAATTACCCGTNCCATTNGACCAAGTTAAAGAAGATGCCGCACCNGTAATTACTGCATCCAATTGAAACTCGTTNCCAATACATTCTGTTAAAGGAGAAGTAACTGANACAAACGCACCTTCATTAACAGTCAAATTCATCGTNCTTACAACAGCTGGACATACCCCTGCCGGATTATCTGTTGTTAAAGAAAGTACAACTACGCCGGCAGTCATATCTCCTACACTTGGCGTATAATCTGAGGTTACATTGTTAATATTATCAAAAGTACCTGTACCACTTGAGGTCCAGATCGCTGAAGATGCCAAACCACCAATAGAACCACTCAACCCATAAGACGTATTAGAACAAACTACATCGTCTGGACCAGCAGAAACAGTAGCTTCTCCATCAATTTGAAGAATAACTACTTCCGTCGCAGCAAGACATGGACCAGGACCGTCAGGATCGTCTGTAGTGACGTCTAGAGCCATTATTCCTGAAGTATTTTCTGCTGCTGAAGGCACATAAGTCGCTGTAGGTGAAGAGGCATTCGGCAAGAAAGTACCTGTACCATTTGACCAAGTTAAAGTAGATGCCGCGCCATCAATTACGGCGTTCAATGTAAATTCATCCCCAATACATTCTGTTAAAGGAGTCGTAACCGAAACAGATGCACCTTCATTGATTGTCAAATTCATTGTGCTTTGTTCTGCAACACATGCTCCTGCAGGATCATCTGTTGTAAGGGTAAGAGCAACTGACCCTAAAGATAAATCTCCTGGGCTAGGAGTATATACCGCCCCTAAGGATACATCATTATTGAATGTACCTGAACCACTTGTTGTCCAAGTTGCTGTGCTTGCAGTACCGCCGATTGACCCACTTAAAGCTATAGCCGAATTAGAACAAACTACATCATCCGTACCAGCAGAAACAATAGCCGGGAATGTAAACGTGTAGGTAATTTGATCAGAGGCGTCAGTACAAGGTCCAATAGGATCATCTGTAGTCAGCGTTAAAGTCACAGAACCATTTGCAATCTCAGTTGCGGTAGGCGTATATTGTGCATTTAGTTGGCCATTATTTGGAAAGAAAGTTCCTAATCCACCTGACCATTGCGCTGATGACGCAGCACCACCAAAAGAACCATTTAAAACAATAGGTTCGTCTGAACAGGCCTCTTGGTCTTCTCCTGCATCCACAACAACATCTGTAGCGATATTAATGGTTACATCATCGGAGACAGCGAGGCAGGGTCCCGCACCATCCGGATCATCTGTAGTCGCGGTTAATACCAAAGAACCCGCTGCAATTTCTGCTGCACTAGGCGCGTAACTGATATTCAATGAGAATACATTCGGGTTATATGTACCTGTTCCTCCCGTCCAAGTTATTGACGAAGCACTACCTCCTATCGTTGCTGATACAGGAACGGCCGAATTATCGCAAGTACCCGTTGAGGTACCATCTATAGTTACGGTGGCTGCAGTACTGAATGACAACTCCATCACATCAAAGGAGGATTCGCAAGGACCATCTGGGTTATCTGATGTAAGTGTTAACAGAACAAAACCAGCTAATAAATCATCAGCACTCGGCGTATATATTGCATTCAAGTTTGTGTTATCATCGAATAAACCAGTACCATTTGACGTCCACAATGCGGAACTCGCAGATCCACCAATGGAACCAGACAAGGTGTATGAATCATTTGAACAAAGAATGGCGTCCAATCCAGCGCTAACCTCTACGGAGTCTATAAGATTTATTACAATATTTTCTGCCAAGCTTAAACAGGGTCCCGTCCCATCAGGGTCAGCGACCGATGCAGTTACGATTGCCTCATTTACAGCGTTTTCAGCATTGGTTGGCGTATATATTGGAGATAAATCATTTACATTTGGAGCAAAAGATCCTCCAGCGGTACTCGACCAAATAATTCCGAGAGCAGAGCCTCCAATAGAGGCAGTTAATGAAACAGATGTTCCAATACAAGATTCTAAGTTTGCCGGAACTGTCAATGTTGCTGCATCACTAAAGCTTAAGGTCATTGTATTTGAGCTTTCGTTGCAGGGACCAATAGGGTTGTCAGAAGTAAGTGTTAAAACTACCTGCCCAGCCAATAGATCAGCACCACTTGGCGTGTACGTCGTATTTAAATCCGTAATATCATCAAATGAACCCGTTCCATTTGTAGTCCATGATGCCGAACTCGCTGAACCACCTATGGAACCTTGCGTCACAAAAACATCGTTTGAACAAATGACGGCATCAATTCCAGCACTAATCTCTACGGTATCTAAAAGGTTTATGGAAATATCTTCGGCTAAACTTAAGCAAGGTCCTGAACCATCAGGGTCAGCTACTGTAGCAGTTACAATGGACTGGTTCACAGAGTTCTCGCCATTCGTTGGCGTGTATTCAGGGGTTAAATCGTTCACATTTGGAGCAAAAGATCCTCCACCTGCGCTCGTCCAAGTAACACCGGCTGCCGAACCACCGATAGAGGCAGATAACGACACTGATGCACCTATACAAGACTCTAAACTAGCAGGTACAGATAATGTTGCTGCATTACTAAAACTAAGCGTCATCGAGCTTGAGCTTTGGCTACATGGACCTCCAGGGTCATCAGTTGAAAGCGTAAGAACTACTGAGCCAGCCGAAATATCCGAAGCACTTGGCACGTAATCCGTAACAAGGTCAGTAGAATTCACAAATAAACCAGTTCCCGAGGTATTCCATTCTCCTGAAGTGGCAGAACCTCCTATAGAACCTTGTGTAGTAAAAACATCATCCGAGCAAATTGCTGCATCTGGTCCAGCATCGACAACTACACCAGGATTGATTGTTACGACAATATCTGATGAATTAGCAGGACAAGCACCAATTGGATCATCAGTCGTAAGCGTTAATGTTACTGAGCCAGCATTTATATCATCTAAAGAAGGCGTATATACTGGATTTAATATATCAATATCCGTAAATAAACCTGTGCCTCCTGACCATTGTGCTGAACTTGCTCCACCTCCGAAAGAACCATTCAAGGTTACATCAGTCCCTGCACAAATGACGTCTGTAGGTCCACCTGCATCAACAAGCGTAGTGTTTTTAATGGTAATTGAAAACGTTTCTGGTGTTCCTGAACATCCGGTTGCATTAATAATGGGTGTTATTGTAATATTTCCAATATTATCAGGACCACCGGGAGTAGCAGCAGTGAATGAAGCGATATTCCCAGCTCCCGACGCACCAAGGCCAATCGAAGTATTATCATTTGTCCAACCAAAGACCGTTGACGGAACTGATCCCGTTAAATTTATTGGAGTTGTTGATTCTCCCTCACAGTATTCAAAATCACCGGGATTTACAACATCGGGTATGGGATGGATAGTAATGGTTTGAGCTGCAGGAATGTTACCATTACAAGTACCACTGGAAATAAATAAAATTGGTGTTAAATTTTGACTGGTAGTTCCAGAATTACAATATTGATGAGTAATTATTTCTGTTGTGTTTACGGTTAAATTTTCAAAAGAACCATCTCCGAATAAAAGCGTCGCATCCTCGACATCACTGGTTGTAATATCAATTTGCGCTTCATAGCATGAGCAACCCTCGAGTACCGTATTTGAAACTGAAATAGAACCGAAAGGACCACCGATATCAATGGTTTCAACAACTGCTGAATCTGAACAACCTCCCGTTAGCGAAGAAACAACCAATGAAACTTCAAATGCACCGGGTAAAGAATAAATTGTTGAAGGATTGGATTCTGTTGATGTTTCACCATTGCCAAAATACCATTGATAGCTAGAAGGATCAACATTATTGCCCGACAGATTTGTAAATGTAACAACAGATGGGGGATTGAAACAGGAGGAACTGTTTGGTGTTCCTGATGCAGCAGCAAAAACATCAAATACATCAATCTGCATTGTCGTATCATCGGTGCAACCTAAGTTGTCCGTAATTGTCAAGGAAATTGAACCAATACCTGTTTCATCGAATAAGAAGGTCCCTGGGTTAGAGGCAGAACTCGTTCCTGGTATTGCGGGAGAGACGGAAGTCGATGCAGTCCAATTATATGAAGGAGTCCCAAAACTAATTGAATTGTTGTTTGTAATTGTTACTTCCTCGTCGTCACAAATAAAATCTCTATTCACAGAAAAAGAAGCTAGAATTTCTCTCACCACTATTGTTTGTGTAAAGGTTCTTGGACAACCAAAAGCATCCTCTGCTGTCATAGAAATGGTGTAAACTCCAGGAGAAGAAAAAGAATGAGTCGTATTTTGAATGTTACCACTAAGATCAATCGTGCCATCACTTTCCCAATCCCAATCCCTTGAAATAATAGAGGTTAGAGGAGCAGAAGAGTTGTCATCCACATTGAAGACCTCTCCAACACAAACAGTATCCGGAACAGTGAAACCTCCTATAATTCCGTGAACAGTAATATCGTTATATACCGTATCATAACAATATGTTCCATTATTGTTTGCCCTATTTCTCATCGCGACAGTATACACACCTGGCTGCCATGGGATATTTCCGGACGTAGAAAGAGATTGCTCCGAATATAATAGATCTTCTGGGGACCCCCTAAATTCTGAGGATGTAAACCACGTTGTTCCGTTCGCGGTAGTCCAATCCCATTGCGTATCTTGAGAGTTCGTGGATGGATTCGTATTTTGAGGAAGTGGCGTTGTATTAAAGAAAACAAGCTCATCACCTAAACAAACCTCTGAGGTCTGTGACGTTTGTCCAAAATCGGTGTACGTTTCAAAACTTGCTTGGTCATTTGGAAATGCCAAGACGTTTTGTGTGGAAACACTCGCAGGACATCCCGTGGCTGGATCTTCTACTGTCAAAGTGATAACAAAAGGGATTGTGTAAGAGGGCGAATAGGAGGAAAAATTATGTGTTGTGGAAGTAACTCCTGTTATTTGGGAATTTGGATTTACTAAATCCCAGGTATATTGGGTTGTTCCTGAAATACCAGTACTTGTGCTTGTAAATGTCCTTGTCAATTGATTTTCGCAGTCCAGAGGGCTCACGGAAAAAGCCGAAATAGGACCAAGCACATCATAAGTAAAAGTTGAAGGGAATCCTGAACATCCCAGCACAGAACCCACGGTGGTATAGGGCACCATTGTGACTGTGAAAGAACCAAGAGAAGCGAATGTATGACAAACGATATCGTTTTGGTCATGCAATTCTAATGGACTTCCATCGCCAAAGTCCCACTCAACAGTATCTGCACCATTACCAGTATAGTCAAAACAAAAGCTATTTCCGTCCAAACATTGCTGTATTGGCGTAGTTGTTGTAAAACTTGACGTCGGAGGAAATCCATTTCCAATAACAATCGCAGCAGGAAAGTCCGTAACCGTTTCGCAACCTTGCGCAGAAACATTTGTCATCTGTATATCATAAATCCCCGAACTATTATAGTCCACAAGAATGGGTCCTGCGCCTGCACCAGTGGCTGGTGTACCTCCTGGAAATGACCAGGTGATTGACCCTGAAGAAGCAGAAGAGTATTCCGTTGTGATTGGGGAGCTACATGAGTTAGTTATCGTTGAACTATAGGCGTTAGAGGGAGCTGAAAAGACAGTGATTGTCTGACTGAAGGGGTCACTTACACAGCCATTATCTTCATACTCCACAACATAAACTGTCGTTGAATTTGGGGAAACATCAATAGAATTCCCAGTACCACCTGGCGTCCAAGTAAAAGTTCCTGTCGCTGTCGATGCCGTGGCAGTCAAAGTTACAATATCCGAACCTTTACACATAATACCATCATCAGCTGCTAAGCCTGAATTTTCTGTCAGAGTAATACCCGTTATTGAAGGAGAGGCTATTTCTGTAACGATTGCATCAACTGAAGCACTGGCACAAGATCCAATAGAATAACTTACGGTATATGTCCCTGGTGAGTTTACGCTTATCGTTTGAGTTGAACCAGTCGGGATCCAAGAATAAGTTCCTCCCGTTTGTGATGGTGTTGCGGTCAAGTTTGTTGTTTGCCCCGCACACAAAACAGCATCATCCACAGTGACAATTGGCAAGGCTTGTATGGTTAATATAACATTTTGAGTACTTTGACAGCCACCCGGAGAAGTTGTAGTCACCTCATAGGTAACCGTTTCATTAGCGGTCGAAACTGTTGTTAGAGTTTCTGAGATGTTCCCTACTCCATTTGTTGCTACCTCGATAACATCTGGATTTGGCAGCCTCACCCAGCTAAAGGTACTTCCTGGGATTGAAGACGTTGGTGTATAATTAAAATTCGTTCCACTACATATTGTGTTTGGATTCAAAGGGCTCGTTAGAGAAGGGAAATCTGAAACAACAATATTGGGAAGGTCGGCTGATGCAACGCAACCATTCGAGTTCTCAATGGATATATTTACTGGATATGACCCGGTACTCGAATAGGTATGTTGAAAATCCGCGGTTGTATAGGGTGTTCCATCTGTAAACGCTTGATAATTAATTATTGTGCCCGAACCGGGAGATGAAATACTTGTAAAGTCCACAGTAGCAGGCGCACAATATGGGGCTGCCGTGACTGTGTAATCAACAATTGGATTTGCAAATACTTCCAAAAAACCTACTTCAGTAGTGAAGCTAGAACCTCCACCGTCTGTCACGGTCAGGGTAACATCATAAATGGCTGCATTGTTTAAAACGAATGCAACTGGATTTACGTTATAATTTAATGAGCCTCCACCCTGCTCTGTGATTGTCCACAAATAAGTGGACATGGAATTATCATCTGCAGTAAGTGTGAATAGATTCCCAGGACACTGACTATTAGTATTGGCAGAAAAATCAGAATTCTGCCCAATTACACTAGCGGTTCCTAGAGAAAAAAGCAATACAATGAGCGAAAATTTAAACATACTCGTCTTTTAAGATCAAATTTAATTGAACAACATACTCTTAACTTCAGCAAACACAATCAAAACAATCAAAATACCAGCGAGGTATTTTACGATACAAATTTAGGTAATTAAATACACCTAATTGTGTTACTTTAACGAGAGTTATCAAGAAAAGTTGCTTTATTTATTTACTGCTTATGATTTGTTAATTTTGGAAGCATATTTGGGATTTGGAGGATATTAGAAAACATTTAGTTGATTTATTGTCGGAAGTATCAATCTTCCCCTCAAAAGACTTGCTTGTTAATGTGCTGAATAACAAATGCATAGATTTTAGTGAAGATGGTGTGCCTGACAGTGATATACTCCAATCAATCCTCAAGGAATCGAGCGCTGCAGAACGAAAAACAGGAGTTTACCCTCTTTGCTTGGCATACGGAGTTTATAAACACAAACTCAATGGGAAGGAGACTGAAACCCCATTACTCCTAAGAAATGTTGAGCCCAAGTTAACAAATTCCAAAATCATACAGTTTGAAATTACTGGTGAGCCAGAGCTCAACCCTTTCATAAAAACCTTACTACGAGATGATCAATCTCTAGTCAATATCAACTCATTTGAAAAGCTCATTAGCACCGCACATATAGATGAAGAAAAATTAGATAACTCAAAAGTACTTTTAGGAAATTTCGACCCTAAGAGATATGCATTTATTCGTGAAATAAAATGCCTTTTAGAAAAAGAAAATGGCTATTCAAGCGCATTAATCGAAATCTATGGGAATGATGTTAAAAGTACTGTGAGTATTAAGGGAAAAGAGAATAGCTTATTTCAGCTAGATAGTGCTCAAGGGAAATTTATAGAAGCAATCAACAAACAATCAACGCTCATCCAAGGGCCNCCCGGAACCGGCAAGTCACAAGTTTTATCAAACTTTTTAGGCCAAGTACTTCATAATCAAAAATCGGCACTAGTTATTTCTGAAAAACACGCTGCAATAGATATTATTTGCTCAAAACTCGATGCTTCTGATTTAGCACCCTTGTATTTTAAAATCCCCTCAAAAAACTCAAATAAGGCATGTGTTGAAGCATTAAAAATAAGCTGGGAAAAGCTAGATAGCTCATCGNCATTATTCAATAAGCGGTGTTTTAAAAACCTAAAAGAAAATCGGGAAAAATTTAACCTCATCAAAAAGGTTGCGAACAAGGAAAATTGCGCTTTACTAACACTTATCGACACCATTGAGGCGCAATCTGAAATGAATAAGGAAGAGGTGCTAACGAATGATATAACATTCGAAGACCTAAATGGCCTAAATAATGCTTGGCACTCAATTCCAATAGGNAAAGAGGANATCCTGAAACATTTAAAAAAACAGGGTNTTGAGATGGGATTTAAGCCTTTAGAAAAAGAGGTGCAAAAGGCAATTTCCGTATTAAGTGAATTGAAAAATATTGAGAATTGGAATGACGCTAAAAAATACCTAGGCAAATCATTGTCTTATCATTCTTTTATGTCAGAGCCATATACTACATATGGGAAACACCTAGACCTGAAAGGTGACTTTTTTCTAAAACACCATCGTGAATATAAAAAATTAAAAAGGAAACTCATTGTATTAAAAGAACATGAACATCATTGGAAAAATGCTCCAACAAATGATGAATTAGACTTTCTAAATCAAAAATTCATTCAGAAAAAAGGTTTTATCTCATCAATTTCATGGTGGTCAACCTGGAGGAAATATACACGAACTCCTCAACTCGATCCGATTGAACAAATTAAAAGGCGGAANACCTATTTTAAAGTCCTCAAAAAAGTAAAAGCTATTGAAGAAAAGCTTTATTCAGTAGGAATCGAAAATATAGAAATTGAGGCACCAACAATCTTGAAGCTAATAAAGTCAACAAACCTAAATGCTTGGAATGAATTTCAAAAAGAAGATTTAGCTGTAGAACATAAAAACATCTATAATTGTCTATCTTCTCTTAAACGGAATTTTAAATTCTCAGATGAAGACCAACCTTTGAGGTTTCTTGAATCCTTCATCAGTAATAAAAGTTTTTTACTAGAAAATTGGTCCTCTATTGAAAAAATACCTCCTTCCCTATTTCCCTTATGGAACGATGACCTACCTAACTTTATTTCAACCGTAAAAGAATCATTAAGAGGAAGAATATTACTCGAGNATCCNGNNCTATNTNGGTTTTCTAAAAAGAAACTTCTAGAGGAAACAAATCTTGTGAATAATGAATTTGCTTCNGAGGCTATGAAGCTAAGTCAAAATATTACTCATCTGTGGAGTTCTGCTTTTAAAAACCTTGATGCCCTCACNAGAANAGACCCNAGAAAACTATCTCCTAACGAAAAAGCCTTTCGAAAAAAATTAAAAAAGGGTAAGTCAATCCTAACAAAAGAATTTGCTAAAAAAAGAAGCCACAAACCAATACGCGAGCTTCTTTCTTCTGAAGCTAGACCATGGATAGAAGCACTAAAGCCAATATGGCTTGGAAATCCCTCATTATTNGCCGACCACTTGCCGATGGAAAAGGAAATGTTTGATTTTGTAGTATCCGATGAATCCAGTCAATTANTACTAAGCCATTCCATTGGAGCCTTTCAAAGAGGAAAAAAAAGCGTCATTTGTGGTGACCCTCAGCAAATGGTNCCTAGCTCATATTTTAAGAAAAAGCAGGTTACAGAGATGAGTCTTCTNCAGCATGCATTCTATCATTTACCCAAAGTNTTTCTTTCCAACCATTACAGAAGTAGACACCCCAGATTAATTGCATTTTCAAATGTAAACTTTTATCAAAATAGACTTAAATCATTTCAAAACATCAAGGCTGTAGAAGATCCGATTGAACATCATTTTATTCCTGACGGNATATACCATGAGCGACAAAATAAAAAAGAGGCACATGCCATTGCTCAAAAAATTAAGATTGAAATCGATAACAAATTAAAAATAGGAATTGTGGCTTTTTCAGAAATACAGCTACAACTNATTCATGAATGCTTAGAAAATGAAGTAAGCCTTAAACTCAATAAGAGAATTGAGGAAAAATCGGCGTTTNCTCACTCCTTGGAGAATGTACAAGGTGACGAATGTGACCTCTTATTCATTAGTATGGGTTACGGGTTCAATAAAGAAAGTAATTTTGAAATGCGTTTTGGACCCGTTAATGTTAATGGCGGACANCATAGACTAAATGTGCTTTTCTCAAGGGCAAAACAAAAAATTCATTTTTTCTCATCAGTTGAANACAAAGACTTCTCTAAATCAAACAATGAGGGTGTGCGTCATTTGATAAAATGGTTCGAATTAATGAAAGAAACGAATTCAGATATTCAGCCTAATGAAAATTTAAAATTTGATGAGATTATTTGTCTCTCGGATGGATTCGACGACATACTTTCCTATACAAGTGTGAACATAGATAACGGATATTCTATTCATCTTTGAGTCTCTTTGGAACAGGGTCGTGCCCATGACTCCCCCCTGGTCGGCATGAAATAACTCGTCGTATTCCTAGGTACAACCCTTTAAATAAACCCCATTCTTTTAGCGCCTCAATCATGTAAACTGAACAAGTTGGCGTATGGCGGCATGATGGCGGAAATAAGGGAGAAATAATCCATTGATAAACACGGACCATTAGTATTANAGGAGAAATAAAAATTCTTCTCAACATAGCTGCTATAAATGTAACTGTTTTCACATTTAATTGTTGTTAACTACATAACTATTTTAAAAAAACAAAAGGTGAGAAACCTTATATTTCAAATATGAAATTAACCCTACTGTCTATATGCATNATTTTCTTCTCACAACTCATGCAAGCCCAAAACTNCAACTCATGGGAACATGAGAAANTTTGGATAGCTNATGAGAACAATTCAAACCTAATTCTAGAGAGTGAACAAATGTATTCTGANCGTTGGAATATGCTTCCTCAAGCGCTGTTTTGGAAGAGAATAATGAAACTTTCTAGCGACTCGTGCCTGGTAAATGTCGCGAGTACAAGACAAATACTNCAAGGTATAAATTCAAAAGAATGGTTTGCGCTNAGNAAAACGCAAAAGCTACATTTCAGAGAAGAAATGNGCATTAAATACAACATTCAGAAAGGNGAAAGCATATACGTTACATCGGGCAAAAGTGATTTCTATAAATTCGAGAAAGTATACCCCACNCTTCGTGAAGGGATTACTGTTTTTGATGAAATGTGCGTAGACCCATGGTATGCCCANTCAATTCTATTAATTGAAAGCCCAGGTCAATTAAAAAAATCTATCTCCGGAGCTTATGGCGCATTCCAGTTAATGCCGAGTGTTGCAAGGGCTAACGGATTAACGGTGAANAAAACCACAGATGAACGCAAGGACTTTGAGAAGTCAGCGAATGCTGCTGCAAAGCTGATTAAAAACATCTGTATCCCTGAAGCAAAAAAAATACTCAAAGACCATGAACTTCAGTATAGTGAAAATGACCTATGGTTTAGATTTTTAGTACTGCACATCTATCATGCTGGAGCAGGAAATGTGGCGGCTGTGCTCAATGTAATCAATCCTGAGGAGGGGAGCCAAGAACTGATAAAGTCGATGTGGCAAAACAAGGCAGCAGGTTTCGGAAATTGCTCTCAAAACTATAGTCAATTGGCTATCGCATCTCAGCTCATTCTTCACGACTTGGTTTATTCTAATTGCCAAGATGTGATATCTTACTCTTCACGCTGATTAGGAACGAATAAAATAGAAAGTGAATTCACACAGTGTCTTGTATTTTTAGGGGTAAGATTTTCTCCTTTAAAAACATGCCCAAGGTGCCCCCCACAATTCGAACATATAATTTCTATGCGCCGACCATCAGCATCGGGAACTTTCGTCACATTACCAACAACCTCATCATCGAAACTGGGCCACCCGCATCCCGAATCAAATTTATCTGCACTAGAATATAAAGGATGCTCACAGCGCTTGCAGACAAACATGCCATGGCCCTTGAAATCATTGTATTCACCTGAAAATGGATATTCAGTTCCTTTGTCCACAATTACGTGTTTCTCTATAGCATTAAGCTGATTCCAATNTGGTTTATTTTTAGACATTTTTATACTTTAAGGTGCCNTTTNNAATAACCAGTGAAGATTCAAAATTGTTTTCAAAAAGCCCTCCAGTTCCCAAACCCTGAGGTATTTTAGGATTTAAAAAACCTNCCATTCGCGCAATGACTTCCAAACCAATTGACGATTCTAATGCAGATGTAATCCACCAACCTATTCCCATTTCTTTCGCCAAGGATATCCACTCNAAGGTTCCAACTAAACCTCCATGAAGACTTGGCTTTAATATGATGTATTGCGGGCGAATTGATTCCAAAACCTCCATTTTATCCTCTATCAAATGTATACCTATGAGCTCCTCGTCAAGGGCAATTGNAACGGAAGTTTCTTGACAAATCTCCCGCATCAGTTTACGTTGACCCGGCTTAACGGGCTGCTCTATGGAATGAATACCAATCCCGTCTAGCTTTTCTAAAACANCCATTACATTCTTCTCTTCAAAAGCTCCATTGGCATCTACGCGAATTTCTAANGCTGAACCAAATTCTTTTCGCACNTGTGACAGTAATTCATATTCTGACTGAAAATCTAATGCCCCAATTTTAAATTTAAGAACAGTNAAANNGTCCTGCATTTTTTGTCTNACCCGGTCCTTCATTTCATCAATGGACCCCATCCATATTAATCCATTTATCGGAATAGAGGCNTCACCTTTAGAAAATGCACTTTCGAATGGATCATTACCCAAACTCATTTTTATTTGATAAAACAAACTCTCGATTCCAAATAAAATCGATGGGTANTGTACAAGCTCTNTGCAAAAGAAATCCAATAAATTATCAGCACCGAGCTNGTCATATAATGCTTCAAAAGTCTCACAAACCCATTTCAGCTTCGCCTCATATTGAGAGTCTGATTCATAATCCTTATTTAACCCNGGGATAACTGAACATTCACCGACAATCTGTGGATTCTTGATGCTTTTAATAATCCAAGANGGCTTTTTATGAAGTANTCCCCTNCTNGTTCCNGCAGGAAATAAAAACCTAAGCTCTATTTTTTCAAAATACAACCGCATCTAGGACATCCATTTTTCATACCACATTTGAAAGGTCAAAAAGTACCACATCTTAACATCATATTCCTTTTTACCCGACAGAAACTGTTTCTTTATATCTCCAACAATGGCCCAATCAAAAAGCTGTTGCTTAGATATTAAATCCTCGTTGATATAGTGATCTACCAAATGTTTTAAATCATTCTGAAGCCAACTTGCAATTGGAATAGCAAAACCCATTTTGGGTCGATCCATCATTTCTTTGGGGATATATTTGTGAAGTATCTCCTTGAGAATATATTTCTTTTCTCCGTTATTGTATTTATATTCATTTGGAAGCCGTGCCGACCATTCAATCAACCTGTGATCAAGATACGGCTCTCGTCCCTCTAGACTAACCGTCATAGATGCCCGATCTACTTTCTGAAGGATATCGTCTACCAAATAAGTTTGATAATCTACGGCCATCATAAAAGACAATGGAGAACTGAACTCGGCTTGAAGTTCCTTTGAAGCATAAGCAGTAGCTAACTTCTCATATTCAAACTTAGTGAGCTTGTGCATTTGTGCATCTGTAAACTGCTCACTTAAGCTCATCATGATTTGCTCCTGCGTCGGATCTGCCATTACTCCTTTAATTTTCTCATAACGGTTATGAAAATTATAGGTATTTCGAAAATAAGGAATCGCGTTAGACGGAAGCAAGTCCATACTTTTTACGATAGATTTACGCAAGAATGAAGGGATTTTATTCAACCGTTCACCGTACCTTTGGATGTAATCATATCTATTATACCCTGCGAAAACCTCATCACCAGCATCAGCACTCAAAGCAACAGTCACGTGCTTTCTAGCAGCTAAACTCACAAGCGTAGTTGGAATAGCAGAGCTATCTGCAAAAGGTTCATCATAATAAAAAGGAAGATCCTCAATAAGGTCAATAGCTTCTTTATGGCTGCACTGAATTTCTGTATGGTCCGTTCCAAGGTAAGCAGCTATTTCCTTTGCAAAAGGAGCTTCATCAAGACCAATATCTGGAACTGAAATCGTGAATGTCTTCAATGAATCCGTTCTATCTTTTTGTAAGAGTGCAGTAACTGATGCACTATCATAACCCCCACTCAAAAAAACACCTACAGGAACATCCGAAACCATCCTGTAATCACAAGCTTTTTTAAGAATACTTTCTGTTTCCTC
>NYTQ01000024.1 GCA_002683585.1 Cryomorphaceae bacterium | reverse complement strand
CCCTCAGGCCCAACAGAGAACATCACTGTTTCTGTAGATCTGATGTTAGTGGCAAGCGTGTAGCGACCTAAACGTTTTGCCAGGTTTCTGTCTGTACAACCCAAGGCACGAATCTTTTTAAGGTTGTAGCCATATTTTTGCATCGCATCTCGGTCCTCAACTAGAACCTTGGCCTCCTTATAAAAATTAGAGCTGTCGATATAGCTGACTTGAACCGCAGTACTTCGGGCCTTGCGGGCAGTACCCTCATAGACGAAACAAGGGGTGTCTATGCCTTCACCACTAGATTCTTGAATAACGTTGGCTTCTGTGAAAAGTCTGTAGTCTTGAATTTGATTTTGTTTGACTTGGTCATCGATAACAATTGTAATTGCCCCGCCGATATAAATTAGCTGACCTTGAAATGTAGATGTAATACTACGCAGGAGTTCAATAGTATCGGCATCGCCTGAAATAGTTGCATCGAAGGTAATATTATGCTCATCACAATATTGCTGGGCTTTATAAAAAGATGCCAGATCGATATCTGTAGTCGAAACAGATCCGTTCCCCGCAACATCAAAACGTATACCAGGCTGATAAACAACCTGATTTAAAGGTGAGTTCGTCGTGAAGGTTCTTTGACCCGCCCCATAACGAGTATTGGTCAGCAAGTCCAGTACAACACAGGCCGGATTACGGGAATACTGATATTTGATACTGAGATTACGCTTAACTACTGGTACTTTTCTACCCCTGATCTTTGCTGTTATCGCTGGCAGGCTGGTAGTTGCTCCAGCAGGAAAACTACACGCCAGCATAGATGTAAATGGGTATATAAGTTTTTCATTCCATAAAACCTCCATTGAGAGCCAGGTAATATCACCCTTAACCCAGGTGAATTGTGTAGTGCTGTTTCCGCCTTTTTTGACTTTCGGGCCTCTAGCCTCCCCTCGATCGGTTCTCTCAATTTTTACTGATATGGGGTGCTGAAGACCTGTAATAGGAATTTCGTGAACATATACTTGATTTGAAAGTATCTCGTTCACCACTACTTCTTTTAAGTCATCAGGATCTGGAGTACTTTCATCCAAAACCATCTTGGTTGGATATTCTTGTTGGTAAAATTGCACGCCATTAGCAAAAGCTGTGACAACATATCTGAGTGGATTATTTGCACCTCCACTGTCGTCCGTTTCTGTGTATTCTCTAAAGCTTGACTTTGTTTGGCCGTTGCTTACTACACTTCTGGTCTTTGTTTGATAGAACGCCCCCTCTAACACACGAACTCTGATCTTGTCAGCATATGGATTATTAATCGATCTGATTTCTGTTGTATTAGGTGATACCTGCTCGCTGAGACGATCTTCATAACTGCCACCAGCCTGAGGAAACGTAGCTCCAATACGGAGGTGAAAACCTTGATTTTTAAGCAGATCTAAAGCCGATGATGTTGTTTGTGTGCCATCGGTAAATTGAATGTCCTTTACTCCCGCTGCCGAAGCCTTTAATCCATTGAAGAACAAATTTTCTTCCTGCGAACCTGCAAATCCATCAATCTCGCCTTCAGAGACAGCAGCCATCCAAAAGCCCTCGGGTTCTTCAAAATCTTTGCCGTCTTGGATGTATGAACTGACGACGGGCATTCTGGTGACAAGCGTCTCTCCATACACCACAGGCACCGGGGTTCCATCGGCTGCTGTGGCTGATGCAGCATTTGAAATTGCATCATCCGCTGGACGACCCTCTTCTTTCGATGATGGTTCTGGCACTCCTGGGGCAAATAGTCCCGCTACGCCCGTGAACACCAACGAGAGACCTAGTCCCACCATTGCGGATTTGATGCCTCCTGACAACGTGGCGGCTCCTCCCCATGTGATCAAGCCGCCAAAAGCCGTTAACGCCAAGGCAACAATGATGACGCCGATTAAAATCTTGCCAAAATTAGATCCAAAAAATGAACCTGTAATTACCGGAACTAGGGAAAACTCTGTGGTTCCAAACGCCAGGTCTTCATATCCAACACTGGTATTGCGACTAATAATCTGAAAATATATTCCGAACTCATGAGCAGAACTAAGGAAAGATCTGAAGCCAGGCAGGAGCTGACACAACGCTCTGAGCGCTTCGTTGGGAGTGCGGACGTTGAGTTCATGCTCGTAGCCAAAGCGCTTGCCAGCGACACCTTCTAGCCGTATCTTCATCATCTGTTTAAAACCTTTTCAAACGTTTCGATTTGACCGGCAGGACTAAGGATCTCAAGTCGGTCTGCTTCGACAACATATAAATAAGAGGTCAATTCCATATTGGCGGAAACAACCATGTCGTGCTCACTGAAGCTGTGGTCACCAACAGGATGAGAATGGAAAATAACATCCGTACTGTATTTTAAATAATCTTGAGCTGAAATTAAAAAACCTCCCTCAGGTTCGTCAGCCTGATTGGCTACCTGTACAGCTTTCCCATCCACAACAAACCCGCAGGCTTCTTCTGGAAATGCTTTGCGTGATATCTGAGCAATACGACGATGTAAAAGCTTGGCCATCTTGCTACTAGTCTGTGGTGGCAGGAAATCCGCCGAAGCGCAGCTCAGTACCGAATCGTTCCCTACACGCCTCCAGAGTTTTGGGGCATGCATCAGGTGAACTGACTGCAGATCCAGTGAAATTACACTCAGGCCCTCGATACTCAAACGGACAGAAATTGCTATACATCCTGCGCTTGGGCAGATTTAATCCCTCAAGGTCAAATACAGAATTAAGTTCGTACACAACACCTAATTTTGTTTCCTCGACTTTGCGGGAAAACCACCAAGTATCAGGCGTGAAATGTGCGTTTGCATCATAAGATGCTTGAACCACACCATCGATTGATTTCAGATATTTTGCATACGTCCTTATACGAGTGACAGAGAAACCAATCAAATCTTCAAAATCAAAGTTATACAGCGACATTTGGCCGTCCACATTCGCAATCTGCAGCTTTGGTTGTGGCAATGAATTGCTACCACTTAGTTCAAAACCCGATGCCGCAATTGGTAGCGGTTGATAAGTCCGTATAGTTCCATCTTTGTCTACATATTCGACAGCATTTCCACCTGATTGCTCGGGTGATACCAGAAACAAATCATTAGTCCACGAAGACGCAAATGTTGAGCTATTCCCAGATATATGGAACAGAATAATTGGGGAGTCTTGAGTTAACTTGCGACTTTCCTTAATAATGCTTTGATTAGGCATAAGCGTGCGCCTCGATCAGCGTAAAGCTGAATTCCATCGCACCACTGGCAGGCATAATCCGACGCTCATATGTCGAATCCTTTAAGCGATACCGACGTTGTTCAGTTGAAAAAGGCGTCAGTGTTGTCAAGAAATAATCACCCTTGCAGACTTTGTCGAGCCTGTTTTGGAATTGTGTTTGACCACCTCCAGCGCTGATTGGTCCTGTTGTGACTGCATATTCAGTCATGCGTGAATTAATTCCGTCCGCAGCAATAACCTCATACCCGTCGCCGTAACCGTATTTACGGATTCTGTGTGAAGTGACTTCTCGGATATCTAGACGAAGATCCAGAGTTAAATTAACGTCGGCCACTGTAAAGAAGTCCTCCAACTCTGCGCTCATCCATGATCACACGCTTAACAGCGGAATCGATGGCTTTACCTAGTTTATTGGCATTATCGCCAGATGTTTGAGTATCTGTTTCGCCGCCTTGGTCAACATTAACAGTGATATTTGTTTGAATATTTCCGGCACCCCCGCTCTTGCCCATATCGACTGGAATAGATCGGCCGTTAGGAAGGGGAACAACAGCCTCGTTCATACCCCCTTCGCCAATCAAGGCGTTGGTTGGGCCGGTGACTATGCCTCCCTTGGCGAACCCCGTAGGCNGTGTTGGTGGGGTCATAATAACTGGGTCTATATATTTCTGAATACCATCGATATTTAATTCGTTTGTAGGTGCAGGACTACCACCGCCACCAAACAATCCAATCGCTGATTTAAGCAGCTTAATAATAATCATCTTGGCGATCATTTGTGAGGCCATCTTGAGGAAGGCTTCTCCAACAGATTTAAAGAAATTGTGGAATGCCTGTGTCGCAGTCATCGTGCCATTGACTAGACCCATAACCGCACTTGAAATGCTTTGCTCAATGGTTCCGGCAATTTCTGCCATACGACCTTGTACATCTGACATGTAGTCCTGAGCGCTGCTGATGTATTCCTGTAGAGCACTGCTATTTTGTCTCTGAGCTTCAGTTAAACCATCGACCGCTGCTTTTGCTGCATCGTTTGCTTCGGCGATACCTCGGATTCTTTCTGCCGCTTCTGCATCAAGAAGATTTCCAGCAGCCTTTTCCTCATTGATTGCAGATATTTTTTCTAATGCAAGCTGATCAAGTTGAACTTTTTGCATCTCAGCTTCCAACGCGGGGCCGCTGAAGCCTTCCATTACAAGACGATTCTTTTGACGCAATAGGTCAATCTGTTGCGTCAGATTCGCCGTGGTGTCTCTGAATGGTTGTGTAGACGCCAACGTGCTTTGAAGCACATTCGCTCCCTGTAAGTTGGGCAGATTCTGATTAAAGGCATCAGCACGCCCCTGAGCACCCATTAACTTCGCTTGTGCGATGTCAACACCACCTTGAGCTTTAATGGCGTCTGCACCACCACTGGATGCGTCTAGGCGGGCTTGCGCCGCAGCTAGCTCAGACTCTGCTCGCTCAACATCAGCAAGGAACTTCTTGGCTCTGACATCCAGAGCCTCGTTTTGCATCAAGTATGTATTTAAGATTCCAATCTGAGCTGCTTTTTCTCCAGTAAATGACTGCTGGACAAGCGACATCCTGTGCTTGTTGTTCTCACTGAGCAGCTTCAGTTCTAGATCCGCAAGCTTGCGTACTTCTGCAGCTTGGACCTTGGCCAAGGCTCGGGCGGCATTCGCTGCAGCATTAGCACCTGAACCAGCCCCACTACCTGCACGGTTAGCCAACATATCCGCAGTAGTGAGCAGGCTCCCTTCCTTCATTCCGGCCTGGCCCTTGCCAATGCTGGCGTTGAAACGCTTCTGTAAATCAGCCGCTTTTGTTGTTGCTGCATCCAGGCGTGCCTGGGCATCTTTTCTGTTAAGGATGACTCTGCCGCCTGGTGCTCGACCAAGGTCTCTAGTTTCGCTGTCACCGAAAGCTTCGAGTGCCGCCTGCGCGGCTGTACGCTCCATGATGGCTCTGTTTAATTTATTGTCTAAACCAACGTTGTAGAACCTGAGTAATGCCAGTGTTGCAATATTAATAACTTTGGCAATCTCTGTAAATGCATTCTGAAATTCAGCGCCAACAGGGGCAAGTAACTTACCCACATTCAGCATCAACTCATTCATAGCCTTATCAAGCCTTGCCCCGGCTTCTTCAGGCCCCTGAGATATCTTTAATGCGCTATCTCCAAACTCCTCGAAAAGCTCTTTGGAGAACTTGACAAAGTCATCAACAGATACAGTTCCTTGCTCAAGAGCTTTATCAAGTTCAGCCGTGGTTTTACCCATCGACGAGGCAAAGAGTGAAACTGCGCCAGGCAAACGTTCACCAATTTGCCCCCTTAATTCTTCAGCAGTAACCTTACCTTTGGAGAAAACTTGTTGAGTAGCAAGTAAAATTCCGTTTAATTGTTCATTACTACCACCCAACGCTTTGTTAGCAACAACCATCCCCTGGAAGACGGCTTTTGCATCCTCTGTAGAAACACCTGCGGCCCTGGTTGATGCAGCTAGACGAGTAAAGTTCTCTGTTGCGGACTGAAGAGGGACATTGAATTTATCAACAGTGTCCTTGATGATTTCCAGACCCTGAGATGTGTCATCACCTAAGACACCAACCAGTGCTTTTTGGAACTTGCTCTGTTTCGTGGCTGCAATCGCAGCCGCATTGCCATACGCAACAGTCGCAGCCGTAAGAGCAGCCACACCGGCCACAGCACCAGCCACGGCAAGTCCACCCGCAGCCGCAGCCATTCCACCGGCAGCAGCGCTTCCTAGGCCAGTAGAGGCAAACCGGCCAGCAACTCCCTTACCGAAAGATGCACGGCGACCTGCATTGCCCCCGAAGCCTCTTCGAGCCTGTGCAGGACCAATAGGGCCGCTGTATTGAGTAGCTCCCCTCCGTTGCTCAAGGTTGTATTTGACTAGCTCTCGACGACCTTTTGCATACTCTTCTCTAACAGTGGCAACCTGGGCTTTTAGCCTCTTTAGGCTCTCGACATGCTCTTTGTTGAAAGTTCGTGCTGTGCCACCAAAGTTTTTAGCTCCGGCTTGGGCTTGTGCGTACTTTCTCTTTAAGTCTAAAAGTTCTTTACCCAGAGAAACATTCGCCTTCTTCTGGGACTTAATATCTTTTTCAATGCGCTGCGTGGCCTTGTCAGATGCCTTCGCAAAATCAGCAAGATTTTTCAGCGCACGGCTGTTCTCGACATCCAGAGTATATGTATACCTACCGTTAGCCACAAAGTTCTAGCGCCGTAATTTAAGTTTATCGGTTATGTGGTAATAACTTTATTTAATGCCGCAATCACAGATATAGGCAGCTTGCGTTGAGCAATAAGCTTCTTCAGAACCTCTTTTGACTCTAAGAGATGTTGGTTGGCTTCTTCGTTTAATGGGAATGGCAGAAGCTGATCAATTGGTGTCTCAGAGCCCTTGTCGCCTCCGAAACTCTTGGCGATTGAAATAACAATTCCAGCAAGCCGAGCTGTTGAGATTGAATGGATATTCGCTACCCTCTTATCCCTGTCACCGGCCAGGCGAATAATCTCATACACCACCTTCAATGGCAGGCGTAGAAAACCCTCCATAGAAAAATCGCGTCCCGCTGGGGCAGCGCGGAACTCTGTGTATGCCATCAATAAATCGATCTCCGAGGTGGCCAGATATTCACGCAAAAATAAAATGCGCTGACTGATCACCTCGTTGGTTAGTTTCCCTCAGAAGCCTCGGGCTCTTCGTCCTCTGTCGGCCAGCCATTACGTTCCCACTCGACAAATTCATAGATCTCGTCAAGTAGGCGGCTAGGCATCTCGCGAGTGTCCTCTAACTCCCAATCCGTTAGCTGAATCCACTTGCTCTTTTCTTTTAGTTCAGCGCGATACCGCATGAACAACGACACCGTCAGAATCTTTTGCTCACTGACTGACTGACCCTGGGTTTGTATCTCTGCTAGCTCGTCGACATAGTCGTACAGCAGCTCCTGGTTCTCGTTTACGTCACTGAGGGCATCCAGGGCCTCTTGAATAGGAATCTCCTTTCGCTCGGCAACGTTCTTGGCAATCTTGAGTAGCGCGTAGGTGTTCTTGGCCTGCTTTCGCGCTAAGTCTTCGATTCCTTCAATTTCGCCTGCAACTAAGTCCTTATAGATAGGGAAGCGAAATGGTTTGATGTCGTAATACTCTTTTTGGCCGAAAAAGATTTTTGAA
>NYTQ01000023.1 GCA_002683585.1 Cryomorphaceae bacterium | reverse complement strand
CGGTTACAGGTACTTATGACTTTTTTGTAACTCAATTGAATGGTGGATGTGAAAGTGTCGCTACTCAAGTAACTGTTGATATTACAGATGTAAATGTAACGCTAAGTGTTACAGATGAAACATGTACAGGATATACCAACGGTGGATTTGCAATTCTAGATACGTTGTGTGGTACACCTCCCTTTTTATTCCAGGTAGATAGTGGTGCATTTGATGTAGCTCCAAACTTAACGGCTGGAACGTATTCAATTGTTGTTCAAGATGCTGACACTCTTTTCAGCTCTCCAATAGAAATAACGATTGCAACATTAGAATCGTCTATTCCGCCATCCCCGGCTGCTGATACAGCAATATATGCATGTGTTGGAGATACAAGTATAGAACTTACAGCTGTTGCAGATATTGTCACAACTGACTCTTTATTGACAACTATGGCTGCAGGTAATGGTTCTGCTGCAAACATGTTTGTAATTGAGGCCATTCAAGAAACTACAATAGAGAGTTTTGCTGTTAACATGAACGCAGGTGTAAGTGGAGATGTTTCTATACTCTACAGACCCGAGGATTATTTAATTGTTCCGGGAGCGAATACAAGTGATGCCGGTTGGATTTTAGTAGGAACGGCGCAAGGAGTTGTTTCTAACGCACCGGATTACACAAACATTCCTGTTCCAGTAAATATTACTATCCCGGCGGGAGAAAGATATTCTTTCCATATTGGTTCTCCAGTAGCAAACAGTATTGCGTATTCAAACGGAACGGGATTAGGAAACGTTTGGGCATCTAATTCTAGTTTCAATTTTATTGAAGGCCACGGTGGTACTGTTTTCAACTGTACCTTTTCGCCAAGAGTATTTAACGGTTTAATACGTTTCGAAGCCACAGAGTCTATTGATATAGCGTGGTTCGATTCAGCGACTGATGGAGCTGTCATCGGAAACGGAACTCCTTTTGAGTCTGTAGGCACGGCTATTTTACCTGATGCAGATTCAGCAGGTACTTTCGACTTTTACGTAGCAAGTAACAATAACGGTTGCTACAGTGCAGAAACTGTTGAAGTGAGTGTAAATATCGCAGATGTAAACGTTGATTTAGCAGGCGTAGATGCTACCTGTAATACGGGAGCTGATGGATCATTTGTTATTGATGCTGTCTCTTGTGGAGAAGCACCGTTTACATTTTCAGTAGATGGTGGTGTTGCTGGACCCGCACCAACTGACTTATCTCCAGGCGTATATAACGTTGTCGTTTTTGATAGCCTTGGAGATTCTTCAAGTGTTTATTACTTAACAGTAGGAAGTGCTGCTGGCCCATCTGACCTAGTGATAAATGAACTTACTGATACTAGCATAAATGTATCTTGGATTTCTAATGGTTCTGAATCTGCATGGACTGTAGAATATGGAGCTGCTGGATTTACTCCAGGGAATGGAGAAGAAATTGCTTCTATTTCTGTAACAGATACAGTTGCATTTATTAACAACCTGTCGGGAAATACAGACTATGATTTCTACGTGGTTGCGGATTGTGGAACTGGTGTCAATGGTGATTGGGCTCAAATCTCATTCACAACAGATTGCGGATTCTATACCGTACCATTTGAAGAAACGTTTGAAGACGATTCTGATACTAGAATTTGCTGGTACAATATTAACGAAACAGGAACAGACAATTGGTCTTATCAAACTGGTTCAGGAGGATTTGGTACAGGTAATGCTAACGGAGCTGCGTATGAAGGTGACTTAAATGCACGTTTCGTTAGCTCTGGAGCGCTTTCGGTAACAAAGTTAGCTTCTCCTAGATTAGACCTTTCTGGTCAAGATAGCGTTGCACTTGTATTTGCTTACGCTCAAGAAGAATGGTTAGGTGATCAAAACACGACCAAAGTATTCATGAGAGATACCGATACTGCAGCGTGGACTGAGATTGCTTCTTATAATGTAAATACTCCAGATTGGACAGTTGATACATTATTTATCGTTGATACAACAGACCAGTTGGAGATTGCGTTTGAAGGGTCTAATAATTATGGATATGCGAATGTGGTAGATCAAATACAGATTTTACCTTGTTCTGTTGAGCCAGGTATTGATGGTAGTGGTAATGTTTGTAGAGCACTCGGTACAGTTGATCTTAACCAATACATCACAGCCGGAGAAACATTCGGTTACTGGAGCTTCCCAGCAAATGAAACCTTCGTTAATGGTTCAGATGCAGACGTCCAGTTCCTACCAGAAGGTTCACACGATTTCCTTTATGTTGTTAAGACGCCTTGTACATCAGACACGACAATTGCGACACTCGTGATTTATGGCCCTTCCTCTGCAGGTGATGACGGTGCTGATTCGGTTTGTTTGAACGAGCCATACAATTTATTATCTTCTTTGTCAGGTAATATTGACTTAGGAGGAGATTGGATTGACCCTCAAGGGAATAACCTTGGTTCTCCTGATATTACAGCGAGTAACATCCCAGGTAGCTACAACTACTCATACATAACTTCAAATGGAGTTTGTGATGCAGATACCTCAACTGTTCTATTGTTTGTTGATGGAGGTTGTGATTACCTTGGACTAATGGAAGCTGATTTAAGCTTCTTTGAGTTGTATCCTAACCCGACAAGCGGAAGCTTTAACATTCGAGCGAATGACGCTGAAGGATTCTTCAGTGTTGAAGTGACTGACCTGAACGGTAGAATCATCCAAACATTCAAAAATTACATTTCAGGAAATGAAGTTAAATCTGTTGATTTGAAAAATTCAGAAACTGGAACGTATTTCGTGAAAATATATAACAACAACGTATTTAAAACATTCAGAGTTGTTAAAAACTAATCACGTTAATCATTAAATTAAAGGGAGGCTTCGGTCTCCCTTTTTTTTTTCATACTTTCGATATATGTTTAAACTTCCAGACATACCCATCAGTATTTTTTCAACGATGTCTCATCTTGCCCGAGAATATGAAGCCATAAATTTATCACAAGGATTTCCAGATTTTGAACTAGACCCCGTTCTCATTTCATTGATTGAAAAAGTTAGTAAAGATTCTGTGCATCAATATTCACCAATGGCGGGAGAACCAAAGCTTCTTGAAGAAACATCCAAACTAGTCTATGAATCTTATGGACGATCCCTAAATTCACAAAAAGAGATATTAATTACTGCAGGAGCAACACAAGGAATCTTTACATGCATTCAAGCATTAGTCGAACCAGGTGATGAGGTGCTCATTCTTGACCCAAGCTATGATTGTTATATAATGCCGATAACCCTCAGTCAGGGCGTACCAGTTAGAATACCCTTAAATGAAAAATTTCTACCAAATTGGCATTTAATTAAGCAATCTATAAACGAAAAAACCAAACTAATTATTACGAATAATCCACACAACCCATCCGGGCGTATTTGGAGCAAAGCTGACATGCAANAGTTGTCAAACTTACTNGAGNTCAACAAAAANCTATATCATCTNTCAGACGAGGTTTATGAGCATATTACCTTTGATGCNAGACACGAATCTGCNAANCTNTATGAGGGATTACACGCTAAAACTATGATTGTATCTTCATTTGGTAAAAGCTTTCATATTACGGGTTGGAAAGTCGGCTATATTGTAGCTCCTGAAAAGCTAATGAATGAATTGAAAAAAGTACATCAATACCTNGTATTTACAGTGAATAGCTTAAGCCAACATGTGCTTTCNGAATATTTGAAGCAGCAAAATGTAAAACAACTAGGTGCCTTTTATAAACAAAAAAGAGATCTTTTTAGAACTGGTATGAAGAATAGTAAATTTGAACTTTTACCTTGCGAAGGAACTTATTTCCAACTCGCATCTTATGCAAACCAGACGCAAGAATCTGACATAGATTTCTGCCATAAACTAGTTGAANAATTTAAACTAGCAGCTATTCCGATATCAGTTTTTAGTAAACACCAAGAAAACAGAAAGGTTATTAGGTTCTGCTTTGCAAAAGAAAATGAAACACTAACAAAAGCAACGGAACTTTTATGCAAGATTTGAATATAGGGNTNTTACAATTCGATCAGGTATGGGAAGACAAGCAAAATAACTTCTCTAAAATCANGCGCCTATTGCACAATCAAAACGGTTTTGATCTTCTATTGCTTCCGGAAATGTTTCATACCGGATTTACAATGAACCATGAAGCTCATTCTGAAAGAATGACACATTCAGCGGGTATTGACTTTATAAAGTCCTTGAGTACGGAGCTAAATTGCGCTGTATATACGAGCTTAATTATTCAAGAAAACGAGCATGTTTTCAATCGAGGTGTTTTTATTAACAATGAGGAAATTACCCTGTATGATAAACGAAAATGTTTTGGACTTGGTGGTGAAAGCGAATCATTTACACCCGGACAAAATGAGGTAATTGTCGACTTTCAAGGATGGAAACTAAACCTACAAATTTGCTATGACTTGAGGTTTCCTGAACTGATTAGAAATGAGCTCAACATTGATGGTGTTCCAAAATATGATGCCTTACTCTATATAGCCAACTGGCCAAAAAAAAGAATCACACACTGGATATCATTACTAAAAGCAAGAGCTATAGAAAACCAGTGCTATGTTATTGCTTGTAATCGCCTAGGCATAGATGGAAACGACATTGAATATAATGGTAGCAGCTTGATTGTCGACCCAAATGGTGTAATTCAAAACCCGCTAGATAAAAATAATGCTGAAGGAATCGTAAATGGAAAGCTTTCTTCTCATGAACTTTCCGAATTACGTAAAAAACTTCCTTTTCTACAAGACCGCTAAGTTTTGTTAAGAGTTTTGTATATTTAGCTTCATAAAATAATTACATGAAAAATCTACTACTTACCTCCTGTTTGGTTATGGCCGCAGGCATCACTTGGTCGCAAAAAGCACCAAGAATAACTTCACTCGATGAGCTCATTGGAACTGAAAAACCAGCTCTAAATGTTGAACAACTCAAGGATGAAGGCATCACTATTTGGTCTGATGATTTCTCTGAGGATACTACCTGGGTCCTTGATAATAGTGGTCAAGCAGGCATTGAATATGGATGGAACATCAATGCTGTGTCNGACGGTTGGTATTCTAACAATGGTATTAGTTCTACCTCAGGGGGAAACTATGCCGAACTTGTAAATGGAGTTCCTGCTAATGAATCACAAGCACTTGATGTAGTGTATACAATGACAACAGCGAACCCAATTGATGTTATCGGTCTAGGNGGGACGAATCAAGTTACCTTAGAATTCGAGCAATACGGCGCTAGGTTTAATGACCTTCAACAAATTTTAATTAGTACGGATGGAATTGTGTTTACACCCGTAGGAGACAACCTTGACGTTCCTGTTTTATCAGCTTCTGGTGGAGCTGCCTATGACAATCCGGACCTTAAGCAAATTAATTTAGCAACTATTCTAGAAACAGATAATGCTCCCATTTGGATTCAATTCAGTTGGACGACTAATTTCCCATCATTTGCTGAAAACCCAAACGTTTGGATAACCTATGGTTGGTACATTGACGATGTACGTTTGGTCACAAACCCAGATAATGATCTAGAAATTACTGAAACATATTGGGGTACCGAAGGTCTAAACTACTATCAAATTCCGTTGACACAAGTTGCTCCAATAGATTTTGAGGTTGCTGTCTTTAATGGTGGGGCGAATACACAAACCAATGTTGCATTGAATGCGGATGTCAATGGGGGANCATTTGTTGGTTCAAGTGATCCTGCTGAAATCATTTCGTTNGATACAGCAATTCTGACACTCAGTACGCCTTTCACGCCTGACGCGAATGGCAACTATACGATTGTTCAAACAATTAGCTCAGACTCCACGGACGATGTACCNGGGAACAACGAAATAGATGATATCAGTTTTGCCGTAGGTGACTTTATTTATGCGCGTGANAATGGGTCTCCAGGTGGAAGTACAACAAATGGAGTAGATGGATTTGAGTCTGGTAATCTATTTGATGTGTGGGCAGATCAAACCCTTAAGGCTATTGACATAAGAATACCAGGAGGAACAAATGGCGCAGAACTGGGAACGGAGTTTTATGTAAAGCTATACTCAGTTGACGCAGCTACAGGCGATTTTATTTATGAGATGGAGTCTGATGTATTAACGCTCACGCAGCAAATGCAAAATACGAGCTTAACAGTTCCTTTATTAAGTCCAGTTAACGTCATTGCAAATACAACTTACTTAGCTGTTATAGGCTCATTTGGCGAGGGCCTTAGGGTGTCAACGGCGGGAACATCGGAGCCTCAAACATCTTTCTTTTTAGACCTTGCAGACAACACATGGTATTACCAGACTGGAACACCATATGTAAGATTAAATTTTGATCCAACCATTGGAATAGAAGAAAATAATACGGCCTTTTCAGTAGGCAATGTATTTCCAAATCCGGTATCAGGTGAAGGTACATTACATGTATTCATGAATAATGCGGAGAACATGTCCATGGAAATCACAGACCTTTCAGGTAAACTTGTTGGNGNACANAGCAAAAGTCTAAATCAAGGTGAAAATAAAATNACNCTTGATACAGCNCAACTTTCTAGTGGTATTTANACCATTACANTGTCGAGTGGAACAACATCATTCTCAAGAAAAATGATTGTTCAATAGACGAATAAGAACATACAAATGTAAAGCCGGCAAATGCCGGCTTTTTTTATGATGGAGTTTGAAATTGGATACCTTGGGTTGTTGATCACTAGTTTCCTAGCAGCAACATTTTTACCCATAACCTCAGAGGTTTTTTTGGTAAGTATGCTTGTACTCGGATATGATCCATGGATTACTTTGTTTTATGCAACATTAGGAAATGCCAGTGGAGGATGGTTTAATTTCGTCATTGGCCGGCTAGGTAATCCAGATTGGTTAAAGAGGTTAAAGGTTCCAAAAGATAAAATTGTAAGATGGAAGGACAAAGTTCAGCGTTATGGACATTGGCTAGGATTATTGAGCTGGCTTCCATTTATTGGAGATATAATGGCCGTTGCACTCGGTTTCTTCAGGGCTCCTTGGTTCTCAAGCTTCTCTTTTATATTGATCGGAAAATTTTTACGTTACCTCGTTATCGTATCCTTGTTTATCCTCGGATGGCTTTAGAAGAAACAATTTTTGAAAATTAACGTAACTTAGTTATGACCCAAGACTTTCGTTTTGGTAATAAGTAAACATATGCAAAAGATTTTTAGTTTCATAACGAATATGGTCGATAGCTTTCGCCTGAATCAGGAGAAAGAAGATTTTCATGTAATTGCAGATAACATTGATAGCGGAGTTGTATTTAAAGGAACAAATCTGTGGATTTTAGTATTTGCTATTTTAATTTGCTCTTTGGGCTTAAATGTAAATTCTACGGCAGTTGTCATCGGTGCCATGCTTGTATCGCCGCTTATGGGGCCAATCATTGGTCTTGGGTTTGGAATTGCAACTTCTGATATAAGCCTGCTAAAAAAAGCGCTTTACAACTACTTATTTGCCGGTATCGTTGCAATCGTTGCATCGACACTATATTTCGCACTGACTCCAATTCATGTCGCTCAAACTGAAATGTTATCGAGAACCTCGCCTAATATTTACGATGTGCTGATCGCATTTTTTGGAGGACTTGCCGGGATTGTTGCAATTGCGAGTAAAATGAAAGGCAATGTAATTCCTGGAGTCGCCATAGCGACTGCNTTGATGCCGCCATTGTGTACNGCTGGTTANGGGCTTGCAACTCTNCAATGGAGCTTTTTCTTCGGNGCATTTTACNTGTTTTTNATTAATACAGTATTCATTTNTCTGGCGACNTTATTGACAGCTCGACTTTTGAAATTTCCTCAAAAGCAACAGCTAGACGAAAAACTTTCTAAGCGAACAAATAGAATTATTTTATTCATTACTATCTTGACTATTGTGCCAAGTATTTATTTTGGTTACATCATGGTTCAACAGGATCGTTACATGCAAAAGGCCATAAGGTTTGTGAAAAGTGAAATAGCCAAACACCCTACAAAAAACAGCTTCCTTCTTGACCATGAAGTAGATGCATCCGAAGAAATCATTACACTCATTTATGGTGGAGAAAATATTTCGAAACAAGAAATCAATTCACTTGAGAAGAACCTAATAGACTTCGATCTTGAAGCGTCTTCATTGGATATCCAAATTGGATTTGGGAAAAAAGAGGAAGATGAAATCAACCCTTTAGCTGCTGAATTACTATCCAAAGAGCAAAAACTTCAAGAAGTGGAAGAAACACTCGAAGAAGCGAATCAAAAGCTAGATAGTATTCAAAAGATAAATGTGCTAAGTGGTAAAATATTTAAAGAGCTCAAGGCCCAATACGAATCTATTTATGCACTGTCCATGCAACCCAGTATTGAATATAAAGATTCCTCTATTCTTGAAGTTTGGCTTGTTCACATAAAACTTGATGCGCTATTGGATGAAGAGGATAAAACAAGAATAGTTTCATGGCTCAAAGAGCGCGTTGGTAATAAAAATATTTATATTCATTATGAGGTAAAAACACTCAATCCGTTGGAAAGAGTTACTCGTTTTCTAACGCCTTAAGGGATTCAAGAAAGGGATCCTTACCGAAAATTAAATCATTTACAGAATATTGAACATTTTTTGTTGGCGTAATTTCAATTGATTTTTTTTCTATTGCACTCAACTTAAGTGTAGAAATTGTAATTGGAATCCTAGAATTTTCCAATACTATTCTGGCAGCATTCCCATGAGTCCCCTGCATAGAACCAAAACATGGTGTTCCTATTATCTGACCTCTTTCATGATTCTTAAACCAAGAAGCGAGCAACACTGAGGCAGACATAGAAAGTCCATTTGTAAGTAAAGTACATTCTCCAGTATACGTTATGCCCAAGGGGTTTACTAGCTTCTTTTGGTATAAAATAGAGCTCATTGAGCCCATTGGGCTCTTATAAAAGTCGTACTCTTTACTAATCATTCCTTGGGGATATACCCGCAATGCTTTTTTGACAAAGTCTAACTTTTTAAACCGAGATAGGGTTTCAAAACGGTCGAGCTCGCTTCTCTTATAAAGGTAATTTAAATCGAAGGTTTCACCTTGCTCATTTATGTAGCTTAAAACATGCTCTAATAGAAGTACATAGCCCCCTCTGTTTCCTCTAACATCTAGGATTACATTTGAAATTCCTTTGCGCTCTACTTTCTTAAAAAAACAATTAATCCACCGTTTGTATTTTCTTTCTCTTCGTGATTCAAATGACTTCAATCCCAAATATGCAATACTGTCGGAAATCCTAAACTCGATGTCATTTTTTTCTGACCAGCTATTCCGTCCGAAGTATCGACTTAACTTAATTGATGGAGCGATAATAGATAGGGTGTCTCCAGCGTATACATAAGAAATACGAACAGGTTGTGCAGGTGTTTTATTGAATAAATTAAATACTAGCCCCATCATGATTTCAATCAACTCTTTACGGGCAGACTCCGCAGGGCCTTCAGATGGAGCCAATGTCTCTGTAAGAAGATAAAGCTCCTTAACGGGTTTATCATTAACCGCTATTACTTCAACCCCGAGCGGAATGACTTCATTTAAAATTTTACATAAATAAAATTTATCTCCTATTTTTTTAAGATGAAATGGAGTAATTTTTCTTTTTTTCGAGGCTAAACGTAATAGCTCTCTAGGATTTAATGTAGTGTGAGAGTCCCTTATAATACTTGTAAATCCATTTATAATTTGTGCAAATTCAAGAACTGTTTTGGGGCTTTGAATCAAACCAAGCGCCTGGTCATATGCGGTATTAAATTCACGCTCAGAACAATTAAAAAAAGGAGCAGGATGTGTTTTTAAAATTGTTTCTTTTAATTGAAATAAATCTCTGGACATATCTTTACTCAGAAGTAAATCATATAAATACGTTGATTTTTCGTTTGATGATTTCTGAGAAACAACTGTCCTACCGCATAAAATGGTGACGGTACAAAACAGTGCAATAAATAGGGAAGTTCTCAATCGAATATGTTCGTTTTCTAAATTACACTATAACCTTAATATTCTTGTCATTTGAAAACAAAAATATACGAATT
>NYTQ01000022.1 GCA_002683585.1 Cryomorphaceae bacterium | reverse complement strand
TGCATAGTTTTCTTCTAAATTTTCACCAACCTCAAAGGCATTTGCTACCCCATTGTTTTGGTTTGCAAGCGCTATGTTTTCAATAGTTTGGTAATCCCTCCATTGTTTATCTGCTCTCCAAGCAGGCAAGGACCAGCTTTTAGGGGAGTCGTTTTTATTGTGCGAAATTTTTCCGTAGCTCAGCGTGAAATAGCCGTTTTTTTTAAACCATGACCCCAAGGTCTCAACATCCGGAGCTTCTTCATCAATTCTTGACTTATACGTTTTAAATCTTTTGTCATTCGGACGAAGTCCGCTGAGCATTGAAGCTCGAGAAGCTCCACAAACAGGATAATTACATACTGCATTTTCGTACAAAAATGAGTTGGATGCAAGCTGATCGATATTTGGAGATTTAATCGTGGTTTTATTGTAACAATTTATTTCTGGTCTTAAATCGTCAACCATAATTAAAATCACATTTGGTTTTTCTTGGTCTTCTTTTTCAAAAGAACTGAGGAGGATCCATNAGGAAAAACCAATAAAACACAAGGAAAAAGAGGTAATGAGTAATTTATTTTTCATTTTCTACAAGAATATAATTTGCGCTAAAAGGTTTGATTGCAAGCGTGATTTTGTCATCTTTTAATTCAGTTTTATTGGCTTTAATTTTCAAAAAGTTTTCAGGGCCACCAGCATTTTTTTTCGGAACAATTCCATTGATCGCTACTTTTCTAGAGGAAGGTGCATCACTTGAGAGTTCATATACACCAGCAATATTGCCAATTTTAGCATTGCTTATTGAAAGCTCTAATATTTCCTCTTTNGGCGACATATTCACTGCTACAANTCCCAACTCTCCTGTTGAAAAACTAGAAGCATGTATACGCACTGATGATTTNGTAGTGCGAGACTCGTAGTAGGTATCTCCAAAATATTGATTGTAAAAGAAGTAATGGTAGAATGAGGGGTGTGGGTTGAGCCAAGGAACATCACCTTCTTTCTTCGAGGCGAACATTCCATGGTCTTGTCCGTCTTTAAATCCATTTTCAATATCCCACATCATTGCCATTCCATAACCCTGCCGAATAATTTCGCCCAATGCGTGCGCAAAGAAAAGACCTGCGCAGTGCGAAACATTCGATACACCNANATTCTCAGATATTTTAGCAAAACTTCTAGTATTAAATTCTGTTAAAGCGATTGGTAGATGATTCNCTTTCTTATCAGTGAATTTTTCAATAGCCTCGTTCACAACTCTAATATGTGAATAGGTTGTATCAATCGCATTCAACATTTCTTCGGGGNTTAAAACTGCCCCATGCTTTGCGTAGTAGTCATGTAGAATATAAAAATCTGCAACATCAATAATTTCTGGTAGCACAAGCTCATTCCATTTTTTTTGAACGGGGTCCCTTGTTTTCGGTTTTTGATAGCCAACTACGCCCACTTTAATCGATGGGTCAACNGCTTTCATTTTCTCAATAAATAGCTTGCAGTGTTGTCCATATTTCTGAGGGTCAATAATCCCACCGTTTTTTACTTCGTAGCCTGCTTGCCACTTCCCCCAATTTTCATTTCCAATCTCCCAAAACTTGATATTAAGCCCCCTTTTAATGTTGACCTCTTTAACCCATGCTGCAGCATAGTCTGCAGCAACTTCTACTCGTCTTTGTTCATCCTCAATTTCTGAGTATAAGGCCAAACTGTAGTTCACACAGATTGATCCGGTTGATTTTGTTCTTAACAGTAATTCGTAGAAGTCCTCGGGTCTTGTTCTAAAGGAGCCATCTGTCCCAAGCTTAGGTGCAGTAGTTTTTTTAAAGCCCTGCTTGTAAATAATACTGGGCGTTCCCTCTGGGCACTGGTCTAATGAGCCTGCATTCCAAAAGTAATCGTTCGAGGCATTTCCTCCAGGAAATCGTATGACAGGGATTGAAATATCTTTTAAATTAAAAATGAAGTCGTCGTTTGCCAGCATCTTTCGACTGGTCCAATGGCCTAGATTGTTTCCAAAAATATACTTTGAAACTTTTACGAGTGGGGCGCTGTAATCAACAGCTGCTTGAACAGTGACAGGTCTGCTTTCACTGAGAGAAGCTTTTGAATAAGAGATTTTAGGATTCTTTTTTTCTTTCCAATCATCAATAAAAAACCCAGGGTCTCCTTCCATGGGTGCACGAACTTGAGTGAATTTTTGGGGTTTTGAATCCAACTCGATGAGCCGTTCGATTGAATGATTCGAATTATTATTTGACTGGGCGATAAGCTGATGGCTAAGTACAATAGATAAACTCAAAAGAACAATTAAAACAGCGAGTCTTGGATGATATATGGACATTATTTTTTTTTATAATTTGAATAAATTTGACTGAATTCTTAACTAAAAAAGATATTGTATATATGCAAATAAAGAGTTTATTTTTCATATATTGTCATTTCAACACTAACTAATAATAGTATGCACAACAATAACCGAATATTTATTATGAGAAATTTATTTACTACAATTTGTCTTTTTGTATTGAGTTCAACTTTACTTTTTGGACAAATTTTTACCGACAATTTTGGGGCTTATCCAAACAATGCGAGTCTTTCCTCAACATCATCTTGGCAACACGACGGAGTGGGTGATTTTACCAACAAGGTAAACGCAACTTNTGGTGCGATGAATTCTACCTGTTATGGTCAACTTGCTACGACTGGTGGAGCTTCAGCATATNTTGATATGCCATTAATAGCAGGNAATACATATATTTTTAAGGCTTACTTGAAAACGACCAACAATATGATTTATTCTACGATCAAAATACGGTCTGGTGGAATAGCTGGTACAGAGGTGGGATCGGCTTCAGGAAATGTATCNTCCAATTATTCCTGGGAAGAGCTTCAAACTGANTATACACCAACTNCCAACGAAACGGCTACTTTTTCAATTGAAAAATCTCAAGGACAAATATTGAACATTGATAAAGTAAGGATCATCTGCACAACGTGCCCTGAAAACACTTTAGTTTACGATTTTCAGGATTCTAAGGAAGGTTGGCTGAGTGGTGGCGGATCTAACATTCTTCTCGGTAATGATGCTATGGCAATGAAAGCATTAAACACAACACCCGTTGGTAGATCTGGAANTTTAGCTNCCGCNAATTTTGCGTCTTCTGCCGATTACAATACTGCAAGAATAACTTTTAAAACACCTTATGCAGCATCTGGAGCTGGAGCTGGAAAATTGTTTTTTTACAGCAACGCTGCTGGGAATGCCCAATTTGCAACTTTTGATTTCGANAGGGATGCAGCCAATACGACCACTTTTCAGACGGCAACAGTTGATCTGACAGCAGCAACCGCTGCAGGAGTATTTAATGACTCCTTAGCAAGGGTTGGTGTTCGAGGACCATGGGGTATCGCTTCAGGAGACACCGTGTATATTCAGAAAATTGAGATTTTTAAAGAAATGCCGACTCCTGCTCTTGAACTAGCAGGGATTATGGATTTCAGTCTTCCTAGTAGTGGAGGAAAGGCATTTCACCTAAGAGCTACGGCTTCTTCGGAAGATATCAGCAATCATGGAATTGGTATTGCCCAAAATGGAGGCGGAACAGATGGACAAGAAATCGACCTGCCCGCAATAGCAGTTGAGGCAGGAGATGATATTCTCCTTGTTAGAGACGAAGCGGCAATGACTGCCTATTTCAATGATTGTATGTCAGAGTTCGAACACGTCATAGTGATCGGATCCGATATGAATCAGAATGGTAATGATGCAATAGAATTGTTTTTTGATGGTTCAGTTATCGAAACCTTTGGAGATGTTGATGTTGATCCAGATACTTTTGGTGCCGGTTGTGGAGGAGATCCAACATGCTGGGACTATGAAGACACTTGGGCCTACAAAGATAATGGGACATGGACTTTAGGAGAGGTGAATTGTTCAGATAATTCTACAACTACTCAAACGTCAAGTTGCCCTTATCCATTATGTCCACCTCCACCAGCAGATTTAGTCATTACAACGGAAGTATGTGGAAATTCTGGTGGTTCAGAAGTTAGATTAACAGGTCCATGGTGGGGCTGGGATCCAGCTGCCGGACCAGTAGCAGCTGACAATGGTGATGGGACATACACGTTTACTTTCTCACCAGCGCCAACAGATAACATGGAATATCTATTGGTACTAGATGGTGTTCAAGAAAACTTGATTCCTGGAGGAGATTTTTCTTGTACGCCAATTACAGACAATGCGACCTACGCGAACAGACAGTGGTTGACAACAGATGCGACAACATTTTCTAACACATATGGTCAATGTGCTCCTTGTCCATTACCAGACTTAGTAATTACCACAGAGGTTTGTGGGAACACAGGTGGTTCAGAGGTTAGATTAACAGGTCCATGGTGGGGCTGGGATCCAGCTGCCGGACCAGTAGCGGCTGACAATGGTGATGGAACATATACGTTTACTTTCTCACCAGCGCCAACAGATAATATGGAATACCTATTGGTACTTGATGGTGTTCAGGAAGATATGGTCGCCGCAGGAACTGCTTCTGGAGATTGGTCATGCACGCCTATTACAGATAATGCAACCTATGCCAATCGACAATGGTTGATGACTGAGCCTTATACTTTTTCAAATGTATATGGACAATGTGGTCCTTGTCCTCCGACGAGTGTCTCGTTATCCTTGAAAGGAATCCTTGATTTTGACTTGGAATCAGGAGGAGCTACAGGTAAAGCCATCCATGTGATGGCAGAAGCTGCGATCGCGAATCTTTCCGAATATGCCATTGGTATAGCCAATAATGGTGGCGGTACGGACGGTATTGAGTACGAATTCCCGGCAATGGCGATTGATAGTGGTGCACATGTATTAATTGCTCGGGACTCTCTAGCAATGTCAATTTACTTTGATGAGTGCTTCTCAGAGTTTGATTATGTCCTTTTAGCTAGTGATGCTATATCTCAAAATGGAGATGATGCTATTGAATTATTTAAAAATGGATTCGTAGTTGAGACCTTTGGAGATGTTGATGTCGATGGTACAGGAGAGGTTTGGGAATATGCTGATTCTTGGGCATACAAAGTAAATGGTGATTGGACTTATGGTGGTCTACTCTGCACAGTTGGTTCATTGACGACGCAAACATCGAGTTGTCCATATCCACTTTGTGATGGAACAGTAACTTTGAATGAATCTATGACAGCTTCAATATTGAAATTGTATCCAAACCCAGCAACTTCATCGATAACATTAGAATCTAATGATGGAATTGACAATATTCAAGTCTACACGCTTTCAGGTAAGGTCATAAATAATATCGTTGTTAGCAATAAGGTAATTAACATTCAGGCCTTAGAGACGGGAATGTATTACGTAGTTGCAAACATCAATGGACAGCCTGTTCGTGCTTCATTTGTGAAGCAATAGTTTGCTAGATTAATAAACCTGCATGGAAACAAAAAAGATTTCATGGCTTTCGAGAGCAGCCCTTTTTGGGCTGCTCTTTTTGTCAGGATGCACCACAAATGACGTTGCTCCTATTGTTACGCCAAATAGCGTTTCTATTTCAGCAAGCGCAGCTGGTATTACTGAGAACCAGGATCTTGTTGAAATCACTGCAACACTTTCTGAGGCATCTTCTGAAATTACATACATCACTATAGCTTTTTCGGGCACAGCAACAGTCAATGATGACTATACGACATCAGACACTCAAATAACCGTTCCTGCAAACAGCCTAACTGGCTCAATTAATATTATTTCTATTCAAGATGAAATAGAAGAAGGTAATGAGACTATCGAACTTTATATTTCAGCGACAACAGGCCCAGTATTTGGCGCAGAACAAGTTATTTCTGTTTTTATTGAAGACGATGATGTTCCTTTTCAGATGCAGCTCATAATTAATGAAGTTTTGTATGACCCTTCTAATTCCGGATTAAATGGAGATGCAAATGGAGATGGCGTGTATACCCATGCAGAGGATGAGTTTATTGAGTTTATCAACTTATCAACGCAGGCAATAGATTTAAGTGGATATAAAATTTATGATGCTGCGGCTTTGGATGAAAGTTCTCCTAGGCATGTGATTGCAGACGGCACCATAATTCCTTCAGGTGCTGCGTTTGTTGTTTTTGGTGGAGGAACTCCTACAGGTGACTTTGGTGGAGCTATAGTTCAGACGACTACTACCGGAAATATGAACTTGTCTAATGCCGGTGATCTAATAACCTTGACAGATTCGTTTGATGAAATAGTGCTTACCTTCGATATAGAACCATTGTCTAATAATCCTAATGAATCTTATACGAGAAATCCGGATATTACAGGTGATTTTGAACAGCATAGTGCTAGTTCGCCCTTACTTTTCTCACCAGGAACGAGAATAGACGGGAGCTCTTTTTAACCTCTTTGAAAATGACTTATTTGGGTCCCATTGTCTCGCTGATTGTCGTCGTTATAGTGGCGATATTATTGCTCAAAAAGTATTATCCTCACGCAGTTCTTTTGATTGCAGGGTTAATGATGCTCATTACCGCAGAGATATTTGGTTTGGCTATGCCTGAATTGAGAAACCCTACTGGATTTACAGGTTTTGATTTTTTCAGCTATATAAAGGAATCCTTTGTTAAAACAAACGGAGGAGTTGGGCTCATGATTATGGCAATCGGTGGATTTGTTGCCTATAT
Source organism: Cryomorphaceae bacterium (assembly GCA_002683585.1). The sequence goes on along the minus strand of NYTQ01000022.1, from coordinate 11,494 downwards.
AAAATCAATAGGTGCTTCGGATGCACTAGTGCATTTAGCGATGAAACCTTTAAAGCTATTAAAAAAGCATCCGCAATTGACAGCTGTTTGTCTTATACCGATAGGACAAATACTATTTGTATGTATTCCTTCTGCTGCTGGATTAGGGCTTCTGCTCATGGCTTCCGCATTTCCGATTTTACTTAGGCTCGGGGTTACTCGTATTTCTGCAGTTTCGGTGATTACTTGTAGTACCGCTTTTGGGATAGGTCCAGCATCGGCCATTACGGCCAGTGCGACCAAGATTGCGAACCAAGATTCGATCGCTTATTTTTTGACAGAACAAATACCACTTGTCCTTCCGTTGACTATCGTGCTCATGATTGTTTACTTTTTTGTGAATAGGCATTTTGATAAAAGAAGCACAGCCGCGCATACTGCAAATGATTCAGTACAAGATATAAAGCCCGATGTCCCTTTAGTTTATGCATTCATCCCATTGTTGCCTATGGTTTTACTCATTGTTTTTTCAGATATCCTAAGGCTTTTCCCGGCTTCCATAAAGCTTGATACAACAACTGCAATGTTTATTAGCTTATTTGTGGCTTTGATTTTTGAATTAGTCCGTACCCGAGATATAAAAAAAGTAATGCTTTCTTTATCTGTATTTTGGAGTGGGATGGGAAATATATTTAAAACAGTAGTAACCTTGATTATTGCCGCTGACATTTTCGCCAAAGGACTCATTTCTTTAGGTTTTATTGAGGGCTTAATCTCTGCCTCCCATGCTTTTGGCTTTGGTTCTATTGGCATAGGAGTAGCGATGGTGACGATGATTTTCTTGGCCTCAATGTTGATGGGAAGTGGTAACGCTTCTTTTTTTGCATTTGGCCCCTTAATTCCTGAAATTGCTTCTAAGTTCGGAATTGCCACCACAAAAATTATTTTGCCTATGAATTTGGCTGCCTCAATGGGAAGAACAGTATCCCCCGTTGCAGGGGTAATTATAGCTACTGCTGAATTGGCAAAAGTTTCACCTATGGATATTGTAAAAAGGAATTTAATTCCATTTCTCTCTGCTTTAGTTGTTATGTTAATTTATCATTTTATATAGACTATGCTTTTAATAAAAAATGTAAATATATATGCACCCAGCCACCTTGGTATAAGGGATATTATTGTTGGTGGCGGGAAAATTGAATCTATTAGGGATCAAGTACAAAACGATGATGTATTTGAAGAGGTAATAGATTTTAATGGTGCGATTTTAACACCTGGATTTATAGACCAGCATGTTCATGTTATGGGAGCCGGTGGTAAGCGAGGATTCTCTTCCATGAGTCCAGAAATTAAAATTTCAGAGCTGCTAGCCTGCGGCACAACAACCGTTGTTGGTCTTTTAGGAACCGATGGCACTACACGAAGTATCAAAAGCCTTTATGCAAAAGTAAAAGCTTTAGATAACGATGGAATTTCAGCATATATGTATACGGGATATTACGGTTTAGATCCTAACTATATTATGGAATCTGTCAAGGATGACATTGTTTTTATTGATAAGGTTATTGGATGTAAAATAGCAATTACAGATATTCGTTCTTCGTTTCCAAGTGACATCGAGCTACTCAGGATTTTGTCTCAGCTCAGGGTTGGCGGAATGCTTTCGAGCAAAAAAGGAATTCTACACATTCATCTTGGGAACCTCAAGAGTAAGATGGATGTATTGTTTAAATTGGTGGAAGAACACGAATTTCCCATTGAACATATTTCACCTACCCATGTTGGGCGAACAAAGGAATTGTTTAATGAAGCAATTCGTTTTGCGAAAATGGGTGGAATGATTGATATCACAACTGGCGCCTCGAAATTCACTGATCCATACAAATCCGTACTTATTGCTATTGAAAATGGTGTTGATATAGACAATATCACTTTTAGTAGCGACGGGAATGCCGGTTTAGATAAACTAGATGAACAAGGAAATTTTATTGGTTTTAGGCGTGCACCAGTAGATCAAAATTATAGAGAGGTTGTGCGGCTTGTTAAAGAAGGGAAGGTTCCATTGGAGCAGGCGCTAAAGCTAATTACTACAAATCCAGCTAAAAACCTTGGGTTAAAAAACAAGGGGGGTATTGAAGCAGGCATGGATGCAGATTTTTGCTGCTTGAATAATGATTTGAATCTCGAAGCTGTATTTGCCAAGGGGAAACAACTTATGGAAAATGGAAAAGTAATCAACAAAGATAATTTTGATTAACATGAAAAAACACATTCTATGTATGTTGTTTATAATAGGTTCAGGGGCGTTTGTTTTCGCCCAAAATCCGATTTTAGATAGTTATAAGCTAGGTGAAGGATTAAGGTTTAGTGGCAAATCTGGATATGAATTAAAACTTACTGGCTATGCGCAGCCTTATGTTGATTTTAAATCCTATACCGATGATAATTATGAAGAGGGTTTCACAAGATTTAGACTCCGTAGAGCAAGATTTAGAATCTCAGGAAAATCGGCAAATAGTAAAATAGATTATCGTTTTCAAGCCGATCTCAGCGGTATTTCTGAAGTAGGTAACAATAATGCTGGCGCTCCTCTTCTTGATGCTTGGATTAGATATAGTATAACCAAAAGAATAAAAATCATTTTTGGACAAAAAGCAACACCTACAGACAATCGAGAACTACCTATGGGCTCACAAACATTGCAGCTAGTTGAAAGAAGCAGATTAACTTCAGCATTTAGCAGTATCCGTGAATTTGGCTTTTTTGCCCAAGGGAATTTTAGAACAGGAGGCGGAACCTATTTGCGTCCTCAAATAGCGGTGACCAATGGTGATGGTTTGAATGCATTTGGTGCGGATCATGGAGGGCTCAAATTCGGAGGAAGAATCGATTTCTTACCTTTCGGCCTGTTCAATAATTTCGGGCAATTCCGTCAAGCGGATGTCATGCGAGAAAACACGCCTAAATTTGTTATTGGTGCACATTTTTCTAATAATTATGGCATGAGTAGTCGCAGAGGCCGCGAGGGAGGCGCCATTGTGTACCTGAACGACTCACTCGGAGAATCACTTCCTAATTATATGAAATTTGGGATTGATTTTTTATTCAAATACAAAGGGTTTTCGGCGCTAGGTGAATTTATTTCCTCTCGTGCTGTTGTCCCTTCCGATATATCAACACGAGTTAGAAATGACGGTTCAACCTCCACTACTTTTTTGGTTGACGGTGTTCAGGATGTTGAAAATTATGTCAAAGGTAGGATGATGCTAGGTAGTGCCTATAATATACAGATGGGATATTATTTCAAAAGTAGAATTTCAATAGATGCCAGATATACACACCTAAAGGCAGCTGAGCACTCATTTTTAAATAATGGTACTTTTTACAACAGACCAAATTATTATACGCTTGGGATTTCGAAATATTTCGGTCGAGGCTATGGTTTTAAAATTCAAGGAGATATCACTTACAACGAAGCCTTAGATGGCTCTAATGATATATATGGAACTCCTATGAACGGCAATGAATGGGTATTTAGAATAATTACAACCATATCTTTTTAGGATGAANCGATTGACCATTTTATTTCTTTCACTTAGCTTTCTTTCTTGNAGTCAGCTAATGAGCCCTCAATCTAAAAGTATTACTAAAAAATATTTNCCTGAGTTAGAGATAGAAATCAATACACCTGCTTTTGAAAAGAAAAAAGGTTTCACGACGCATGAAGAGCTACTCACTTTTGTAAACNAACTTCAAAGCGAGCATCCTGATATTGTATCCATCCAATATATTGGAAGTAGTCAAAAAGGGAAGCAAATACCTATGGTTCTATTCCATAAAAATAAGCTGTCAGAATCGAACTCAAAAGTATGGATCCAGGGTGGTCTTCATGGGAATGAACCTGCAAGTACTGAAGGCGTTTTATACCTAATGGACCGTTTGTTGAATGACAATCAGTATACCTATTTACTTGATGATTTACACCTCGCTTTTGTCCCTATGGCGAATATAGATGGTTACGAAAAGCACGATAGATACGCCGCGAATGGTTTAGATTTAAATCGGGATCAAACGAAGCTCATGGCTCCGGAAAGTGTGGTTCTAAAGCAAGCATTTAGTGATTTTGGTGCCGAAGTCGCTTTGGATTTTCATGAATATCGTTCGTATCGAAAAGACCTTTCTCAATTGCGTGATTATGGAGTTGCTGCACGCTATGATGTGATGTTTTTGTATTCTGGAAANCTTAATGTACCAGAAAATATAAGGTCTTATACCCAGCAAGTATTTGTTAAAAATGCCATAGACATGCTTGTTGCAAATGGTCTAAAGACGCATGATTATGTAACGCCTGTTAAGATTTTCGGAGACCTTCATTTTAATCAAGGTTCCTCCAATGCACGGTCGAGTGCGACTTCTTATGCACTAACTAATTCCGTATCGAGTCTCATTGAGGTTCGTGGGGTCGGACTTGGTCGAACTTCATTCAAGCGAAGAATCAATGCCGCATTTTTGGTAGGACTTTCATATCTCCAAACAACTGTTGCTAATCAAGCCGACCTTAAAGCCGAAATTAGAAGTGCAATTGAAGCACAGCAAGTGGCTACAGTGATAAGTAAAAAAAAGCGTGTAAACCAAACCATNGAGGTGATTGATTTAGATACCGAAGAAGAGGTTTCGCTCGACATTATTGTGCATGATGCCTTGCAATCCACACCTGAACTTCAGAGGACTCGACCAACAGCCTATGTTATTCTTGCAACTGAAGTTATGCTTATCGAAAAACTTAAAGTTTTGGGTCAGAAGCTAGAGGAGCTGACTGAAGAACAATCCATTGAGATAGAAAAATATATTGTTACTGAATACACTAAGGATGCGGCTAAATATGAGGGAGTCCATAGACAAAATGTAAAGACTAGGATCAAGAATTCATCGAAGGTTTTTCCAAAAGGCACCTATTTACTTTATCTAGATCAACCGAAGGCCAATTTGGCCATCGAAGTATTGGAACCTGAAGCCGACAATAGTTTTGTCTCTTTTAATGTTTTGCATACGAATGAAGGTGATGAGCTGCCTATTTATCGTTACCTACTGAATAAAAAATTATAATTATACCAACATGAAGAATTCCATCCTGTACCTGATAAGNTTTGTTTTCGCAAGCTCTGTTTTTGCACAAGAGACTAAAAACAATACCAATTTTGAATTGGGGAGTGGTCTTACCTTTAATTTNAATGATAAATATGAGTTTAAGCTAGGCGGTATGATCCAGCCTCATGTCGCATTTGATCAGCTCGATGATAATGAACAGGATTATTATTTTAACGCCAAACGAACGTATTTTAATCTTTCAGGAAAGGCCATAAAAGAAAAAATGAGCTTCTTCCTTCAAACAGATTTCAGCTTAAGTAATCCATTATTAGATGCATGGATTTGTTACCAACCGGTCAAACAATTGAAGATTACTGTTGGTCAAAAACAAAGTATAGGAAACAATAGGGAGATGATGATTATGGAGGACAAACTGCAGTTTACTGACAGAGGAATACTCAGCAATACATACAGTCTCTCGGGTAGAGAATTCGGCTTGTTTTTAGAATCTAGTTTTGGTGGCAATAAATTTATGGTTCAACCTAAAATTGCTGTAACCTCNGGGGANGGAAGAAATTCTTTTGGAACAGATTCTAGGGATGTCGACCTCGGTGGGCTTAAATATTCAGCACGTTTAGATATTTATCCATTCGGGTCTTTTTCTGAAGGTAATTCCGATTTAATTGCGGACCTTATCCATGAAGAAAAACCAAAGCTAGTATTAGGTGGTGCCGTAAGTTACAATGATGGAGCTAGCCAAAGTGTGGGTGAAGGACATGGAGACTTTTATATATATGACGGATTAGGAGGTATTCAGCTCCCTGATTACCGTCAAATGTATTACGATTTTTTGTTCAAATTTAAAGGCATAAGCTTCTTGGGGGAATATGTATTTGCCACGGCAACAGAACTTCAAGGTTCTTTTACAGATGAGCAAGCGACCATTCCTCTCATTCCAACAGAAATCAGTGAATACCTCGCTTTGGGAAGAGCGTATAATCTTCAGTTGGGTTATGTTACTAAATCAGGGTTTGGAATAGACTTTAGAGTGGAGAATAGTAGTCCAGAATTTGAATCTAATCCGAACACCTTGGTCACAAAAACAGATGCATATGGAGTCAGTATTTGTCAATATTTCAAAGGCAATGATTTAAAACTTCAAGCATCTTTTCTACAGACTCAGTTTTCAAACAATACGAAGCTTTTATATGGAGGTCTGACCTTCCAATTGGTCTTTTAGAACCGCTTAAAAAGCCATGTTTAAGTTTTACCGGATTTTGACTCAGANGATCGCTATTTAATTTGTAGCTGATTCGAAGTTTACGCCAATGCGATTGCATTNCCNTCAAAAAGCGCTACTGAGATTTTCATTTTTTTCTGGATGACCTTAAAGTGATGTTCTTCATTCGGGGAGACCAATGTAATGGCTTCTCCAGTAGACTCTGCCCTACCTGTTCTTCCTATTCGATGTATATAATCTTTCGGCGAACGCGGAAGCTCATAATTAATGACATGGGGTAAAAACGCTATATCAATTCCTCTAGCCAATAAATCAGTAGCGACAAGAACCCTTAATTTCCCTGCTTTAAAAGCCTCAAGTGCTTTTTTACGCGCATGCTGGCTTTTCTTNCCATGTATAGACCTTGCATCAATACCATTTTTGTGTAGCTTATCTGCGACATGCTCAGATTTATATGCGGACGCAGTAAAGATTAAGACCTGTTTCATNTCTTCATTTTTGATGAGGTGCCTTAAAAGTGGTCCTTTCTTTTCCTCAGATATCGTGTAAGCCAATTGCCGAATTTGATCTATATTTCCCTCTTTTGGTGAGACATTAATAACTTCGGGNTCTCTAAGTAGGAATTGATGGATTTCTTCTACTTTTTCATTTAAAGTGGCCGAAAAAAGCAAATTTTGGCGTTTTTTTGGCAATAATGAGAAGATTTGATTCATTTCGTCCTTAAATCCAAGATTCAAAAGCTTATCGGCTTCGTCGAGAATAAGGGTTCGGAGTTTATCGAATTGAATGGCATTAGAACCTACCAAATCCAAAAGTCGNCCTGGNGTTGCAACCAATACCGAGATGCCAAAAAGAGCTTTCATTTGTGGGTTGATAGACACCCCGCCATAGACAGCCATTACAGGAACAGAATGCTCAAGTCCTTTCTCAAAAAGGGTAAAGACCTCTTTNACTTGTTCTGCTAATTCTCTNGTGGGAACCAAAACAAGCGCATCTACTTGTCGGTCTTTCGCTTCTTTTTTACGGTTTAATGNGTTTAAAACAGGTAAAACNTAGCCNGCAGTTTTACCAGAACCTGTCGGTGCAATACCAAGCANATCGCGTCCATTCAAAATCACGGGGATAGCTGCCTCNTGTATAGGGTAAGGTGCTTTGTAATCCTTTTTTTCTAAAATTTCAAGTAATGATGAAGATAGACCAAGCGCTTTGAAGGACATGTTGTTTGAATTAAATCAATCAAAGGTAGCTTTTTGTGCTTTCTTAATCTAAGAAAAGATTTTGTCTCCATTTAAAAAAGTCACCCCACCTTTCTAAATGGCCTATTCTGAAAAGTATTTTTTTTCGGAAGAACCATCACTGTAGATGTAAATTAATGGTGTATTAAAAACAGTTTTTGTCGTTTTTCCTGTGTAATCAATGATTTTCAGTAATTCCTTTGGTGCTTCATTTATTGAGCCTGCTCCCGACAGATCTCCCCAAATCATTTGGGCAAATTCAGGGTGGTCTATAAAAGGGTTGCGGTTATTCTGATAGTCATAATAAATAATGTCATTTCTATTTCTTTCCCAGTCATCAACAGGGTCTTGCATGTGCCACAGCAATAGGTCTGATAATTTTGCATGTATAGGGGCGGAGGTATTGTTGTTTGAAGGAAGATAATCAATGACTTGTAGATTAGGTTCTATTCCTTCTCCCTCATATCTGGTTGCCATATAAAAAATCATGCGTGCGACATCACCCTTAACATTTTCATTTGGTTTCCATACCCAATCTGTGGAACTAGTATAGCAACCTGTTGGGCCGTCTCCATCAATGTATGCTGTGCTACATTCTGCAAACCATCTGTTGTTTCTCGCGGAGTTGACCGATACATCACATGGCCTTAAAGCATGAACGTCTGTTCCTGGGCCTTCAATATTGCCAAAGTTACCGTGGGATTTTGCCCAAACATGTTCTCGATTCCAACCATTTCCGCCATTATATTCTTCTGCTCCGTTTGTAGACCATCCAGTATACAATAAAATAACATTATCAGCGTTATTCGGATCTTTGTCTGTTTCCTTTAATATATCCCATACATCTGTAGTATTGCTGGTATATGGAAACTCAATATGGTCTTTAATGATTGCGTTTAATTTTGTTTTTAATACTGTGCCTACATATCCTTCTGCAGTATTATAATATCCACTCGGAATTTGTCCTAGAACAAAAGAGGTACAAAATAGTGTGATTAGAAAATTCGCGTATTTCATTGATAGAATCATAAATTCCTATACATTCTACGCAAAAGAACCGTTAATGTTCGCAATTACTCAATTCTAGTTCTTATCATTAGCATTTGTATATTTAGGAAAAGTTAAAATAAAACAGTGAAATATATGATTCCCATTAAACATTTAATGCATATCAATGCACCAAAAGAACAAGTTTTCAAGGCTCTTTCAGAAGCAGAAGGTCTTTCACAATGGTACACGACCTTAGTGAGCGGTAATTTTGAAAAGGACGAGGTGGTCACCTTTGAATTTGTCAATTTTGCGGCCTTTAAGTTCAAGATTGTTGGCTATGTCCCTAATACGTCGATTCATTTCGAATGTGTTGAGTCTGAATGGGAAAATATTGGACACGTCATGAAATATGACCTGGATGAAAACGATGGTAAAACACGCCTGCGCTATGCTTATGAGGGCTTTTCAGAAATGGACGACGCTTANGCAAATATGAACTACAGCTCTGCCAAGTATTTGGAAAGCTTGAGACAATATTGTCAAAAGGGCAAAGGAGAAGCTTTCGGTTCTGCCTCCTACAGGTCTTAGTTTTCAATTAAATACCCGTAAAAATACGTACCTAGAAATAGGTGCTGCTCTCCATTTCTGNAATCGAGCTTCGAATTTGTTTTACTCAAACAATGCTTTGCGACATCTTTGGTGCTGAATTTAAAAACACAGTTATGACAAGCTTAGTAACAGTACTGGTTCTTTTTGGNTATATCCTTTATGGAACCCATGACGGTCCATTATTATAATTAGACCTCAGGATTGAGTTCCGCCCCGCAATGCTTGCAATGCTTTGCATTNTTGTCATGTCCCTCNAGNGAGCAGCTCGGGCAGCTTTGGGTGTTCATTTTTTCAGAAAGCGCCAATTCAACAGAAATCATTCCTGTAGGAACAGCAATGATGGCATAACCCAAAATCATTATAATTGAAGCAAAAAATTGTCCAANNCCTGTTTGNGGAGAAATATCTCCNTAACCGACNGTTGTTANNGTAACAATNGCCCAATAAATACTTCNNGGAATNCTCGTNAATCCATCCTTNGGNTCTTCAATCAAATAGATAATTGTTCCCATGATAGTTGCAATTGCNAATACAGCAACAAGAAAAACAACAATNCGCTGCCGACTTGCTTTGAGNGCNCTTCTTAAGTTATNNGCCTCTTTNACATAACGNATCAATTTTANNATTCTGAAAATTCTNAGNAGCCGNATGGTTCGAATGGTTTTNATNGAACCTATACTNTCGGAGGATAAGAATANTCCNAAATAAGATGGTANNAGNGATANTAAGTCAATNAANCCATAAAAACTNAAAANATACTTTAGGGGNTNCTTNACACTNATAATTCTAAGTAGGTATTCAATCGTGAANAAGANAGTAATNGTCCANTCAAANGGNACNAANATGTGGTGGTANTTNTCGTGGTAATAGGCAACNCTTTCCANCATNACNGCACCNANNCTNANCAGAATNANAACCATNAAAATNAANTCAAAGAGCTTACCTAAAAAGGTATCTGCTTCAAAAATAATTTCGTGGGTTCTTNTTCTGAAGTTTTTAATCATCATACGTGAAAGTAAAAACAATTCTTTGCTTTTTCGGTAATAGCCCATCAGTAATTTGATGGGCTTTTTATTTTGCCTATTTATATTTTCNTTATTTTCGGTTTTCTAAAAACTATAAATTTAAAATTATGAGAAAGGGATTATGTGTTTTTGTACTAGGTGCAATTTTATCTTCTTGCGGTGGAGGTTCTGCTGCAGATATTGATGTTAAATCCATAGATTCAGCTTGCGGGTGCGCTGAGGCTGTAGTAAAAATAATGGGAGCTCAAAATGATTTAGCCAGGGATATGATCGCCTTGGGAGAGGATGCTTCTGACGAGGACAAACAAAAAANAGAAGATGCTATGTCACCTCTCAAGGACAAACAAAAGGAAATTGATAAGCACTGTAGAGGNGAGCTAAGTTTTAGAAAGGTGAAGGACGACTGCGCTGCCCTTGAGGAATTAGAAAAGCTTAAGGATGAACAAAAGGAATTGCGTCGTAAAATGTAATTATCNTTNNAAAANAAATACCGACCCTNCCAATTGTTTGGTGGGGTTTTTTTGTNGNATTATTTTCATCAGTGTACTCATTAGTTCNATATAGACCAAGAATATTGCTGAAGTTTAANCTNATTTTTCACTCTTTGTGTATATTTGACNTAAACTAAAAATATCAATAATATGCATTACAGAATTTCAAAAGTTAAACATGCGGCAGGAGCCAGGGAATCAATGATTTCGCATCTCGAATCGATGTCTGATAAGATCCATGCTATTGCTGGTCTTCATAGTGTGAAGCTCGTAGAAATATCGGAAACAGAGAGCATTGCTTTTTCGAAGTATGACAATGCGCAGCAGGTCATTGATGCTGAGGATCAATTTAGAGAAATCATGGGTGGAATGATGCCGTTCATGACGGGTCCGCCTGAAATCATGAATGGTGATGTCATTTGGCAGGTGAGCAAATAACTTGAGTACCAATGAGCTATTTTGCTCATTTTTTTGAGTAAGTATATATTTTAACGGCATAATCGCTTTGGCTGTAGTCTCCATCAAAATCAAATCCAAGGCGCTCATATAAAGGGAAATTTCTAGGATTAGACGTTTGCAGATGCAGCGCTTTTCCATTGGGTTCTTGCATGATTTGTTGAATTAATTTAGAGCCTCTTCCTTGACCTTGATATGCTGCTTTAACACCAACATACCAGAGATAATTAAAATCATGTTTGGGTTTAAATTTTTTAAGGTTTTTTTCTCTCTTTAATACCTTGGATAACCCCCTCAATCCAATCACTTGAAAAATGAGCTTAAGCTCCCAAAAGGAGAATTTATCTTTTTTAGGGTCAATAATAATTGCGGCAGTGGTTT
>NYTQ01000021.1 GCA_002683585.1 Cryomorphaceae bacterium | reverse complement strand
TTTTTGAAAGGTCTCAGAAATAGAAAACGGATAACCTAAGCACTGAATACTGTCATATTCAACAGCTTCCTGTGCTCCTTGAACATTAGCAACAATGGTAAGTAATTTCGTATTGGGGCTAGGATTGATTTTGTCAAGTACAATGGAAGTATCCTTAAGCTGAGGTATAACCTTAGGTGAGACAAAGCTACCCATATCCAATGTGTCAAAACCGCAATTAATAAGCTTATTAATATATTGAACTTTAAGATCCGTAGGAATGAAATGCTTTAGACCTTGCATCGCATCTCTTGGGCATTCAACAAGCTTTAAAGGAATGTTATTTATTTTTTCTGTAATCAATGATTGCTTTATTAATTCGTTTAATTACCGCTGGACCTTCATAAATAAATCCTGTATACATTTGTATTAATGTGGCTCCTGCTTTTAGCTTTTCTATGGCATCTTCGTCGGAATGAATACCACCCACACCAATAATAGGGATTTTACCGTCCGATCTATTTGTAATATACCTGATCACTTCTGTGGATCTATTTTTAACTGGAAGACCAGAAAGTCCACCTTCTCCAATTTCATTAACTATTTTAGTATCTGTAAGTAGATTTTCTCTTGAAATTGTGGTATTCGTAGCGATTAAACCATCAATATGGGTTGATGAAAAGATATCTACAATATCATCTAGTTGAGTATTGGATAAATCAGGAGCAATTTTCAATAAAATTGGCTTTGGATTAGCGTAGGTATTATTTTTAGAAACTAGTGTTTTTAACAAATGTTCTAAAGGCTCCTTTTCTTGAAGTGCTCGAAGGTTAGGAGTATTCGGAGAAGAAACATTCACGACAAAATAATCTACATAGTCAAATAAACGTTCGAAGCAAATAAGATAATCATCCACTGCTTTTTCATTAGGCGTAACTTTATTCTTTCCAATATTTCCGCCTACAAGCACACCATTCTTTCGGGCCTTTTTCAAGTGGTGAATCGCCATTTCCACACCGTCATTATTAAAACCCATTCGATTTATGATTCCATGATCCTCCTTTAATCGAAACAATCTAACTTTTGGATTACCAGTTTGAGCTTTAGGTGTCAAGGTACCAATTTCAATGAATCCAAAACCACAATATGATAATTCATTAATATACTTAGCGTTCTTATCGAATCCAGCAGCCAAGCCAACAGGATTTTTAAATTTCAAACCAAAAACCTCAGTCTCTAACCCCCCTTTATTAGAAATAAATAAGCCACTAAACAACCAACGTACAGGAGCTATTTTAAGGAGGAATGATAAAGAATCCATTGTGAAATAATGCACCTTTTCTGGATCGAAAAAAAAGAGGGCTCTTCGGAGGAGATAGTACATATTCAAAGGTATAAAAAAAGCGAGTATGAACTCGCTTTTAAATATTTTATGGGTTGACTTAAACCTTATATCTACCCATTGACTTTAAATTCAGTTTTTTACGCTGTTTTCCGTAATCTTTATAAGTAAGGTTTCGTGTAAACACGACGTTCATATGGTAGTATGCATCTTTTTGGTCTGAATCACCGCGCTGCTGACCGGGTGCAAAAGTTGCGTCTCCTGGATCAGCCATATTGGCAAACTGTTGGGCATCAGGTGATAAATCACTAGGATCTGCATATAGTGTGCTTACATCATCCATGTAGTCAGTAAACGTTTTCACATATGCTAGCTCAATACCGACACGCCACATCCTTGAAAGCCCCATTCTGAAACCAATTCCAGCCGGCATTGTAAGGGTAACAGGAGAATAAGCTTTGCTCTGGCCTTCGGTTCTCAATTTACGTAATGATGTCCAATTTCCATCGGCATCCATTGCTCTCGGATTAAAGTAGCATAGTCCAATACCTCCATACACGTAATATTGTTGAGATCTATTTTTCTTAGAATAATTACCTGGTAAGTTATATGTTGAACCAAATTTCTCATTTGCTGCAAAAATCCATTCAATTCTTTGTTGAATTTCTACACCTAGACTTCTAAAATGCAAGTTTCTTGCATTACGATTAGCATTAGCTGACAGGGAATCCGCTCCTTTAAGATTAAAAACACACAAACTAGTTGTCGTAGCAAAGTAAGGATGAAAACGTTGTCTATATCCCAACCAAAAAGCAACACCAGTAGAAGGCCAATTTATATCCTTAAGGCTATAATCTCGACCAATACCTTCTGCACCACCCAAATCACCATTGAATTGAGTTGCACCTATTCCAATTTGAAGTTCTTTTTTATGCAAAGACCAATTCCTCTGAGAGTTGAAATTCGCATGCTGTCCTCGCAGAGAAAACAGAAACAATGAAAAGAAAAAGAAGACGGTGACTTTTTTCATCTTAAAACATATTGTAATTCTTTACGAAATTAGGGAAAATTCCTAAGTATACAAAAGGGAAAAGGGTTAATTAATAACTAAAACCCATCAAATAAACATTAGGAAGGACAATATAGATGCCAAACCTATGGTGCCATAGAACCATGGATTCTTCCAATAGTCGCGGTGCGCTTGAACTTTTTTTAGAACCAAATCGAAATCGCGCATGCCTTTAATTTGTTCTGAGCTTAGCTCTTTTTTGTTGAATAAAATTTTTCTCATATAATTATTCCTTAAATAATGTTTTTAATTTTTGTAGGGCTCTAAATGTCTTAACTTTTGCATTGTTTTCCGTTACACTCAAAATCTCACCAATTTCCCTGTAAGACCNTTTTTCAAAATAGCGCATCTCAATTAGAGCNAGGTCATTNTCATTAATCTTTCTCAATGCTTTCTTGAGTTTGTTTTTATGTTCTTCAAGACCATCTACCTCAAGTTCTTCAAAAACCTGAACAATTGTTACTTTATCTATACTTACGGTTCTCTTCACCTTTTGGTCACGAAAAGACTGATAAACCTCACTTTTTGCAATTCTAAATAACCAGGATGAAAAAGGCAATCCTCTAAATTCATATTTTGGAAGATTGGTAATTGCCTTGACAAAAACATTCGATGTAATGTCACAAGCCAAATCCGAATCATTAATNCGCTTAATAACATACCTAAAAATNCTNTCGTAATATTGGTCATAAAGCGGAGCGAAATGTTGAGGATTNATNTTAGATNTTTCAATAATTTGAAGTTCNGTNTGNATNCGGGTATCACTCTGGTGATACAGTGAAGTTGAGGACATAGTACTTTNTTTTCTAGTTTGACATGGTATAAANTGCACTTGCAGGAGCACCTTATACTTCACATAACGCAAAAGCATTTAAAAAGTAACACTCAAATCCAAAAATTATAAGGTTATCCGGAGCTGGATTGTTAAATCTGATTTTCGATTCCCTTGTATTTGTTCGGCTCCCGAACCAATCTCATCACGATTATCATAAAGAAAAAAACCATATTTCACCCACAAATCTGTGGAGCGACCAATTGAATATCTTGCCAAAAGATAACAACGACTACCCTGAAAGTAATACGCAGGAACAGAAAAAACATAAAGGGCATTNTTCTCATAAGAATAAATCCTNGTNTCGTAGTTATCTGTGTCAAAAAGTGCGTACCTAAGGTTNAATGATAAAGGAAAAGATTTTGGTTTGTANGCGATGTCCTGGGTAATTAAGAGCCCTTTTTCCTTTGCCCTACTCTCTCTTTTAATAGATACCCATTCTATCCTACTTTTTAATGTAAGCACCTTATTAATTTTGTTGCTGATATTAATTCTAAAATTACGCTGTAGCACATTTTCTACATTTGTAATCACACCAGNTGAAGGAGACTCATTTTTTTGACGAAGCTGCTCTCTAAATCTCGCATATAACTCAAATGCCTTATTTGGCTTATAGATGGGCTGAATTAAAAACTCATGCCCCTTTGACGGTCCATCAACACCATATTTCATCCATGGAAACTCAAAAACATCGGTGTATGCATTTATCGACCATGCTTTGGAAAGCTTGAACTTAAACCCTGCATACAAACCATTCTCATTTTGAGTTCTACTCCCCTCTGAAAATCCTGCGTTATACATCGTTTGATAGGCTTCGTCATAGTCACGATAAAGTAGCCCTAAGCTAAAACGCGTATCAATAGCCAGCAAGGCACCATGAAGCATCGCCAATCCAGAGTGGTTATCATTCATCGAGTATGACACCTCACCAAAAACATTGAGATTCCTGTAAACATAATTGTAATCAGAGCTTAAGGAAAGACAATTATCCCCACTAAAGTAAAATTGGTTGTACGGTCTTGGATTCAATTGAACAGGCTGATCATAACGCAGATAAACCCCCTGAAATCCTAACTTCAAAAAGTCATTTTGAAACTGAATTGAAGCACCTGTTATAAACTCCTNCAGTGCATCCTTTTTTGCAATTTCTGAATGCGTNCGGTGNAAACCTGAAAGATTTATAGAGGATACAAATTCTAAATTCTCTTGCAAAGAATCTTGAATACCACTCGCATCAATTCTTTTAAAAGAAGAAAACAAGACTAACTCAAGCTTCTTGTATGCTAAATTAATTGCAGCACCACGAAAAAACCGAGACTCATCAACAGAGGTGTATGGTTTTATAGAAACTGGGTTACGCTTCATTGTTAGAATATCAGACGATTTACCAAAAGCGTAACTCGACCACAAATTTAACCCCTGCCCTAGCTGAATTTGATAATCGCCCAAGGCAATGGATTTCAGGTACTTTCCCCCTTTGTAAAAAGCATGAGCCGAATAAAAGTCGAAACCATTTCTTTGAGCGCCTCTAAAAAATGATTCCCCTGCGTCTTTTTCCGCAGTAATACCAACACTTATGTTTGTTTTGTATGAATATCTAAAGCGAGAATAATATTTATGATCATTGCCGTAATAATACTTGCTAGATTGTTCCAATAAGGAGTCNGGAACGTCCGCGTATCCGGCTTTTCGCTCTATTGTAGGCTGAAAACGTAAAAACCAATCAAACTTACCTTCTCTCATAGCCTCTTTAAAAGTAAGGTGCAGACCATCTAAGCGTTCATCGAGCGTCACAAAAGGCAGCACCAAATAAATAGTCTCAAGATCCCAAAACTTTAAACTCTGTAGCTCATAAATAGAAATCAGTTTGCCATGCAACTTTCGATGCACCAAAAGGTCACTAATTTGAATATCTGTAAGTAACCCTAAGTCATTTAAGGTTTCCCGAGAAGACTTATTCAAATCAATCGGATGATCGATATAGAAATTAAATTGTTCTAAAAGATTGGTTAAATCTATATTTTCGGTCTCTAATTGTTCAGAAATAAACTCAATGCGCTGCTGAATAATTTCACTACGCTCTTGCGCCTGAAAAGTGAGGCTTAAAAGCATTGACAGGAAGAATAGACCTTGTTTCATTTCTTTAAATCAAATCGAAATGACATATTGGGAGACCAGCCAAGAATCTGATGATATTGGGTGCCGAAATCCAAATGGTATCTTTCCGAAAAANCCCAACCTAAACCAAAACTTAGTTCAATTGGATTTGTAGCAAAACCAATCCTNAAGATGATATTCTTAAGCGGTTTATATTCAATTCCTGACTTAAATCGCATGGGGTTNAGGATNTCNTTTTCCAATTCTGCAACAACNAGAACCATATTCGAAACCTTNTAGGCCGTTCCTAATCGCATAGATGTAGGATANCGTTCNATTGGTGACTCAATCATNTCATTTCTTCCCAAATTAAATACGGCTAANCCAAAACGCCAACTCTTAGAAACTTTATAAGCCAAACCAAATTCACCNGTAAGGGTTTGATTTNTCCCATATGGGCCAGAAAGNCTTACCATTTGATGATTGATCTGCACNCCNACCAATAGAGCATCCAAAAGCTTCATTGAATAACCTANACCATTTTTNAANGTTCTAAAGTCCCTGTAACCAAAAGTATTTCCGCCGATAGAAAAGACTCCTCTACCTAGAGGAATTGAAACTGCATAACTTTGGTGCTGTAGCTCCTTTAAAAGGAATCTATTTTCGTAAGCCAGTCCAAACGAGACAGCGTCTATATTTGCCGCATTCGCAGGGTTGTTGTGGTATGCAAAGACATCATGCAGACAAACACTGGCATTTGCAAGACCTTGAGATCTACTCCCAGAAAAGCCATAACTCTGTGCATAACACCAATTAGTGAATAAAATTGGGAAAGCAAATATTATAGATACACCAGTAAGACGGTAAAACCCCATTTTCACAATGAATTAAATTGTTGTTCTGAAATTACAAAAAAAGATGACTGAGGACAAAACATAATAGATTCATTTTGTGTGATTCACCACAATAGAATCATTTATTCTATCTTTGAATGAGTAAGCAAGTATGAAATTAAACCTGGATAATTTTAATGCACCTGATCTAGAAGCATGGAGATCAAAAATAAAGACGGAAACAAAAGTCATTGGAGATGTTTCATACAAGAACGAGGTTGAAGGAATAGAATTTGACCCCTCGCAAAAAACATTGGACTACGATTTTGGTGCACATCAAAGTAGCGAGCCAAATGATTGGGGAATCACCGCCTACATTCCTGTTTTGGATGAAAAAACAGCAAATGGTTTTGCTTTAAAATGTCTCTCTCAAGGGGCGAACGTTTTGTACTTCAATATTCCTGCGAAATCTATCGATTGGAACGAAGTTTTTAAAGGAATTCATATCGAGTATATAGATATTATCCTTGCCTTTGAGCAAGAAAATCAACTACATGCGTTCATCGATTACATACCCAAAAGTGCAAAAAAACATGTAAGTATATCTATTGACCCATTGAGACCTCACGACGTAAATCCCATTCTTGAAGCGGGGTTTAAGCTCATGGTAAATGGCTTTCATTTGGAGCAAATTGGCGCCAATTCAACTGATCAGCTGAGTACAATTCTTTACTTCGCAGAATCCTTGATTGGTCAAACGGAACCAGGCAATATATCGTTCGAAATTGGTATAGGGTCTGATTTTTTTATTGAAGTGGCGAAGGTCAGAACGTTAAAATGGCTTTGGCGGCATGTTCTTCTGAAGAATAACGAATCAATTCCAAAGACATCAATATTGGGAAGGATGGGCTGGACGAACAAATCTTTAAAAGATCCCGACACCAATATTCTGAGGCAAACAACTGAAACCATATCCGCGATTAGTGGTGGAGTAAGTGCTGTATTAATACATTCTTCCCAAACTTATTCTTTGGAAATTAACAACTGGTTTTATAAAAGGTTGGCGCTAAATATATCTCATATATTAAAGGAGGAATCTTATTTGACAAAGGTTAATGATCCAATGAGAGGGTCATATCTTAGTGAGAAAATGACGCTTGTTTTAGTTAATAACTGTTGGTCTCAATTTC
>NYTQ01000020.1 GCA_002683585.1 Cryomorphaceae bacterium | reverse complement strand
TTGGTAGTATTGAAGGTGTACCCACTATGGAAGCCTTTTCTATATCGAATGACACGAGTATTGTAAAATTGACTGATTCTCTGGATACAATTCATGATGTAGATTCAACCATTGAAATGAATACCCGGGGTGAAACATCTGGTTTAGTTGATGTGGATACCTTATCTAAGGCCGACTCCATTAATGATATGAAAGCTAATGATACGCAAGTCAATACATTAACGAGCGAGAAAAAGGCGAAGAAATGGTCACATGAAATACAATTGTATGCCGGCATGGTGAATTCAAGCCCGCTTCTTGGTTTTGCTGCCGAAAACGCTAGTGAACAGATGATCGCTAATGAACAAAGCTTATGGACTGCCTCATATGGTGTTAAGTATTATTTGAACTTTAATGATTTTGATTTTGGTATCGGTTTGGAAATGATCAAGAATGGTGAAAATGTCAATTATTCACCAAATTCAATTAATCAATTTACCATTGATTCGACTTATTTTGTCGGTTTTGAAATTGATTCTATTTTCAATAACAATCAGGAATGGGTAATAGACTCTATACCTGTTTACTCAGATTCGAGCTATGTAATCGCAATTAATGATACAAATAGTTTTACAGGAAAAAATACCTATAGCTGGATTAATGTACCCCTTAATTTCGGTTATCGATTTGAACTTGGAGAATATGTTTTTATTCCAAGGCTTGGTGTTGATTTAGGTTTTGCTTCGGGCGCAAATATTGGAACTTATGCAGAATCAACAGGGGGAGGATTTATTGAACGTACTTCAACCCGCTTTATATTATCCTATAGTCTTCAGCTAGAAATTCGAAGAAGCTTCAAGCGCTTTCATGTATTTGTAAATCCCTATTATAGGTCAAATGTTATGCCTGTTATAAGCTCAGATATTCAACGAAGAAGGTATCATTCAATGGGTATTAATGCAGGAATCGGATTTTTATTAAANCCTTAAATAGNNNTTAATCGTAATTGAATGCTTCCTTGTATGCATGNAGCTCAACAGCTCGGCTGCGGGTGNTTTGTAGGTCAATCATATATGATCCGAATGTTCCTTCACGACCAAAAAAGTCAGCTTTAATNTNTCCAAAATAATTCCAGAAACTATCTTGTGCGCTGTTATTATTTATCCANGCTTCCTGACTTGCGATGAGGCGTTTTCTACCATCTTCATTGAGCAANGTAAGCAGTTCATTATATTGCGTATTCATAAATTCNGACCAATGATGGTGATGCTCCGCGATACATTCGCCCCATTCCATATTCGTCGTCCAATTTTGCATACAATGTGCATAGCTCGTATCAATCCAATTGGTGTANGGCTGATAATCGGGGTTCATGGCAAAGCCATTTTCGATTCTACTCTGCGCAGACACATAGCATAACATGAACATGAATAAGAAGCTTAGGCAATAAAGTTTCATAAGGGGAGANTATTAAGTTTAGATTTAACCAAAGTTAAGATTATTCAAATAGAAGCNTTAAACATGGAGCTTCATTCGCGATGGCCCGCTGATCAATTCTGTATCCGATGAGCGAAATAATCTTTTCCTCATCAACTAAAACCCAATGTGTGCTCTTATCAGATGCATGGGCTTTGTCATCTTTTAAAATATCAGCAACCAACTTACTTCCTTTAAGACCAATTGGACACATACGGTCACCATTTTGCCATCTTCTAACGGAAAGATTCCCTTTTATTTTATTGGGATCAAGATACAATTCCCTTTTACTAAATTTACCNGGAAGTGAATCAATGATGCGTGTTGTGAAAACAGGAGGTGGGGAAGAGGTCTGCGCTTTTATTTCAAAGTATAAACTATTCTCTCTTTTCCATACAGCCCTNTAGTTGTTGTCATTTGAGTCCAGAAATATCTTCTTCCCATTTTCTCCGTTCAAAAGCTCAATAATGGGGAGTGCTAGATTTTTCCNGATATTCATTTGATCTAAAAATTCGATCCATTGATTCGAATTAAGCCGAATTAATTCTTCCCTTGTAATTTCAAAATCTTGAAATGTGCTTGGGATCAATAAGCGAGATGCTTTCCGGTNATNGTTTGCCTGTTCATCGAAATGTTTTTGCAATAACTCTACAGATGAGGAGATGTGCGTGAACTTTGCTTTTAATTCGGGTAAAAGTACATTTCTCCAAATATTTCTTGTGTATTTATTGGATTGATTAGAAAGATCTTCTCTCCATTTGATGTTGTGTACTCTCGCATAATTNAATATTTCTATTTTCCTATGTTTAAGAAACGGCCTCAAGAAGGGGTTTTTAAAAGTCTTCATACCCGACATTGCTCGGAGTCCGCCACCNCGAGCCATAGCCATCCAAAAGCCTTCTTCCTGATCATCCTGATGGTGGGCAAGACATAAAATTGCAGATTCGTGCTTCGATAAATAAGATTTGAAAAAATCATAGCGTACCTTTCTCGCAAGATTTTGTAGGTTTCCGCCGTCCTTTAAATCGCTAGAAAGTTTGTGGCTTAAAACGTAAAATGGGATGGAATTATCCTCACAGAATTGCCGAACGAATGCTTCATCCCCATNACTTTCTTCGCCCCTTAAATGATAATTTACATGAAGCACAGTGAAAGGTCTTTNTTGTTTTTTAAATAGAGAAAGCATCACCATGGAGTCACAACCACTGCTTACAGCGATGTAGTAATGCTCAGCGTTGTGATTACTTAGTATATGATAAAAGGAAGATTCGATATTATCCACTAATTCCATCTAAAATCTTTTGAACTTTAATACCGCATTCTTCATATTCCTTTTCTGCATCAGATTTAATCGTAATTGCACTACCAACACCACAGGACAAAGATTTTAGTTTTGAATTGTAAATAATGGTTCTAATCACCACATTTAAATCGAAATCTCCGTTTGGAGAGATGTAGCCTATTGAGCCAGAGTAGAGGCCTCTTTTAAAGTTCTCATACTCTTCAATGAGCTCCATCGCTCTTATTTTTGGTGCTCCAGTCATCGATCCCATAGGGAATGTTGCTTTTATAATATCGGTAAAGCTTTGGTTTTCTCTTAGTTGGCAGGATACTTTTGAGACCATCTGATGAACTGTTTTATACGTGTACACCTCACAAAGTTCATCAACATTGACGGTTCCTTTTCTAGCGATTTTTGATAGGTCATTTCTCATCAGATCAACAATCATTATGTTTTCAGCCCTTTCTTTTGGATCGTTTTTCAGGTCATTTGCTAGCTGTAAATCTTCTGACTTATTACTTCCTCGCTTTGCGGTTCCCTTAATTGGTTGTGCGGTTAGTATGTCGCCTTGTTTCTGAATAAAGCGCTCTGGACTTCCACAAAAAACCTCGAAATCTGCAAATTTAAAATAACTTGAAAACGGAGCTTTTGTTATGCCATTCAGATTTGTATAAAATTCTTTAACACGCTCTATTTCAATGTTTTTTGCCACATATTCCTGACAGAAATTAACCTCATAAATATCTCCGCGTTGTATATGCTCTTTGATTGCATTGACTTTATTTAAGTAGGTATCCTTAGAAATTTGTGCTTCAAATTGAACCTTAACTTCTTTGTGATTTGGTGATTTAGATTTAGAAATAAAGTCTTTTGCAAACTTGTATTGTTCNTTTGTTGAAGCACCTTGAAGTAGGTTCAGGGATTCATTTTTAATGTCAAAGACGGAATCGGGGCACCAAAATACAAGGTCAGGAAAGCATACACTATCATTATTGCTTGAGCTTAATGATTCTATTCCATTCTTTAAATCATATGAAAGGCAAAGGAATATATATTTATTTGGTCGATCGTTAATGAAAGTATCAATGTCAGTTAGAGNGCTAACATGTTTTATTACAAGTATATCTTTGCCTCCAAAAGCAAGTAAGCCCTCGCCATTATTACTGTTTAGAAAACAAACGTTTGAAGTCATCACGTTTTAAAATTGTTTTTAGGTTCTTTTTTTTGCCTTCTTATCTTTTGTTAAGTCAAATTCAACTGTAAGCCTCTATTTTTGCTCAAACATTTAACAAATCTTGCNATAAATTTAACACCTTAAAACCTTTTAGCGCTCTATGTGTTCTTATCTTTACAACTTTTTACAACAATGAAGCGAAGTCTCTCCCTAATTTTNATATTCTTTGGTCTTCTAACATTTGCTCAAAAACCTTCAAAATACACCATTAGTGGCTATGTTAGTGACGCCAAAAGCGGCGAAGCACTTATTGGTGTGAAAATATTCGTGCCGTCTATAAATAAAGGAACCATAAGTAATAACTATGGCTTTTATTCTTTAACACTTGAGGAGGATACTTATCAGATTCAATTTAGATCTGCTCTTTTCCCTACGGAAATAAAAGAAGTTCAGCTGACAAAAGATATAGATTATAATTTAGAGCTTGGTAGCACTACGCTTGATCTAGAAGAAGTGGTTGTTAACGGTAAAAAAGGTGAAAATGTAAAATCTACTCAGATGGGTGCCATTGAGCTGAATATAGAAAGTATAAAAGCGCTGCCTGCTTTTATGGGAGAGGTTGATGTAGTAAAAACCATTCAGCTTTTGCCTGGTGTTTCTTCTGCGGCAGAGGGTGGTCAAGGATTTTATGTCAGGGGTGGAGGTCCAGATCAGAACCTTGTTTTACTTGATGAAGGGGTCGTGTATAATGCAGCACACTTATTTGGTTTCTTTTCCGTATTCAATGCTGATGCCGTAAAAAGTGTAAACCTTATTAAAGGCGGTATGCCTGCTAATTATGGTGGAAGAATGTCCTCAGTTTTAGAGGTGAATATGAACGAAGGGAACAATAAAAGATTTAAAGTNAAAGGCGGTATNGGTGCAATTTCTTCAAGGTTGACCGTTGAAGGTCCATTGAAAAAGGACAAAGGGTCTTTTATCATTTCTGGTAGAAGAACTTATCTTGACCTAATTATGAAGGCCGCTATCCCNGTATTCCTCTCCATTTGCTGGAACAAGCTACTTCTTTTATGATCTCAATGCCAAATTCAATTATAAATTAAGTGATAAAGACCGTATTTTCTTAAGTGGATACTACGGTAAAGATGTGTTTTCATTTTCAGATAATCAAGGAGGATTTAGCGTGAATATGCCATGGGGAAATGGTATAGCTGCCTTGAGGTGGAATCATTTATTTAGCAAAAAACTGTTTATGAATGTTACCGGGACATTCTCTGATTATATGTTTCAATTTGGATCATCCCAAGATCAGTTTATCTTTAGTTTAACTTCAGGTGTGCGAGATATCGGTTCAAAAGTTGATTTTTCATACTTCCCAAACCCAAGACACCTTATTAAGTTCGGAGCGAACCATATCTATCATACTTTCACACCAACCAGCGTGTCGGCTGAATCAGATTCTGTTGTTTTTGATACGGGTGCTGCACAACAATTATTTTCTCATGAAACTGCCTTTTATTTCATGGACGATTTCGAGGTAAATGATAAGTTTAAGGTGAACGCTGGTTTACGTTATAGTATGTATCACCACATAGGTCCTTTCACAAGATATATTAATGGAGATATAAGCGCCCCAGACACTTCTGTACAGTACCCATCAGGCGATTTGATAAAGTTTTATCATGGTCTGGAACCTAGACTCTCAATGCGGTGGTTATTGCCCGATAATAGCTCAATTAAAGCAGGTTACTCCTACAATTATCAATATGTACACCTGACAGCGCTCAGCGCGGTATCATTGCCAACAGATATTTGGTACCCGACCACAGATATAGCAAAACCTCAAATAGGTTGGCAGGGTAGTGTCGGTTATTTTAAAAACTTCTTCGACGATAAAATAGAAACCTCTGTGGAGGTCTATTATAAGAAGATGAATAATATGATTGAATATAAGGAAGGAGCATTGCCTAGTGATAATGTTAACGATAATACTGATAACCTTCTTGTTTTTGGTGAAGGCTGGTCCTATGGTGTAGAGTTGTTTTTGAAGAAATCGGTGGGGGACTTCACTGGTTGGATAGGTTATACATGGGCAAAGTCGGATAGAAGGTTTCCTGATTTAAATTCTGGTAACCTATACCCAGCTAAATATGATCGCCGTCATGATCTTAGTATTGTTGGTACGTATAAGCTAAATGATAGATGGACATTCAGTACTGCTTTTGTATATGCCACAGGAAATACCTTAACACTCCCTTCCTCGTGGTATGTACAAGAGCAAAATCTTTTGTTTAATTATGGGCAGCGTAATTCAACAAGAATGGCGCCTTACCATAGGCTTGATCTTTCAGCTACATTGTATAGCAAGAC
>NYTQ01000019.1 GCA_002683585.1 Cryomorphaceae bacterium | reverse complement strand
GTAGGTTATTTACCCAAGCCAGGTGGAGACAAGATTGGTCGACGAAGGTTGGATACCCACTTTGCAGGTATGATTGCTTTGGGTGCTAAATTCAATTATGATGCTGGGGAACATTTTTACGCAGTAGAAGGCAAAAATCTCAAAGGGACCTATATCCATATGGATGAAGCTTCGGTCACTGGTACCGCGAATATTGTAATGGCAGCGGTCATGGCCAAAGGTGAGACCACTATTTACAATGCAGCTTGTGAACCCTATCTTCAGCAGCTTTGTAAAATGTTAAATTCAATGGGTGCCAAAATTACAGGTATCGGTTCTAATATGTTGACGATTAAGGGTGTTCAGGATTTAGGAGGCTGCTATCATCGCATTCTTCCAGACATGATTGAGATTGGTTCTTTTATCGGGCTTGCTGCAATGACACAATCAGAGATAACCATAAAAGATGTAAGCTGGGAGAATCTTGGAATTATACCGACTATTTTTAGAAGATTAGGCATCAAGTTAGAGCGTAAGGGCGATGATATATTTGTTCCTGCGCAGGAGAGCTACGAAATTGAAACATTTATAGATGGTTCAATCATGACTATTTCTGATGCTCCTTGGCCAGGTTTTACTCCTGATTTACTATCCATTATTCTTGTAGTGGCGACTCAAGCGAAAGGTTCTGTTCTGATTCACCAAAAAATGTTTGAATCTAGATTATTCTTCGTAGATAAGTTGATCGATATGGGTGCGCAAATTATTCTTTGTGATCCACACCGTGCCACGGTAATAGGTTTGAATCGAAAAAATGCTTTAAGAGGGATTCAGATGACCTCTCCGGATATTCGTGCTGGAGTTTCATTGCTTATCGCAGCGCTATCTGCAAATGGAAAGAGCACTATTCATAATATTGAACAGATTGATCGTGGATATCAAGATATTGATATTCGATTGAATAATATTGGTGCGGATATAAGAAGGGTAGGGTAATTAATCTATCAGCCTTTCCAGTGCATGCTGAATGAGCGCTTTCATGTGACTGCTATAATCACTTGAAAACTTTTTCGCAGGTCTGTTTGCAATACCTAAACAAATTGTTGCACATGAGTGTCCCAATGAAGTTCCGAGTGCAAACAATGCAGAGCTTTCCATTTCGAAATTTACAAAGCGATGCTCATTATGCTTGAATCTTTGTAGCTTTTCTTGGAGGTCTTTGGTGTACGTTGGCAAGCGAAGTGCTCTTCCCTGTGGTCCATAGAAACCTGAACTAGTAACAGTGATTCCTTTAATCGTATGATTTGTCTCGAATTTTGTCAAGAAATTATCGGATGATTTTTTCAAATACGGAATTATGTGCTGTGGAAACAGAGCACAATCTTGAATCGATTTGAGTAGCTCTTTTTCCTGATCTGTATAGTTAATAGAATAAAAATGTCCAACATTATCAAGCCCCAATGCATAGTCGCTTAATACGTATGAATGAATAGGTATATCGACTTGAAGTAAGCCACAAGTTCCAATTCTAAGTAGCTCTAGTTTGGTCTGGTTTGGTTTTTCTTCTCTTGTTTCAAGATTTATATTGAAAGCGGCATCCAGTTCGTTCACTACTATATCAATATTGTCTGTGCCAATTCCCGTTGATAATACTGATATCCGTTTGTTTTTATATAAACCAGTATGGCAGAAGAATTCTCTATGATTTGATTTGAATTCAATGGAATCGAATTGTTCTGAAACTAACGAGACCCTTTCTTGGTCACCAACGAGTATGATTTTTGTTGACAAGTCCTTTGATGAAACGCCAAGGTGATACACTTGGTTTTTTGCGTTTAAGACAAGCTCTGTAGGGGCGAATTTTCTCAAAGAATATTAGTTGGTTAAACTTCCAAAGACTTTACTGAGTAGTTCAGTAACTCTCGCTAAAGGATCAAGCCTAATTTTGTTTTCTTCAGTTTCCACCATGAAAAATAAGCCTTCAATTGCTTTTTGGGTGACAAAAACGTCAAGGTCTGGATTTATTTTCTCTCCACCGGTCAGCATCATGGCTGTATTGTATTTGTTGATGAGTGGGTTCCAATAATCAGTGAGCTTAACTTTTGAAATAGCCGATTTAACTTTAGGTGAAAACGCGCTTGTAAGGCTTTCCGAGGTTTGCTCTTTCAAATATTTTGTCGCCGCACCACTTCCACCGTTAAGGATGGCGAATCCATCGCTTAATGACATATGTGTTATTGCTTTTTTGAAAATCGGAAGCGCTTCTTTACATGCCTCTTCGGCCGCTCTATTTAATGTGGTTTCAAACTTTTGTACCTGATCCTCAAGTCCTAAGTCTAAAGCTTTCTCTCGTACCTTCAATGCATCAGGCGGGAAAGGCAATCTAATATTATTGTTCGAAAGGAATCCATCTGTAACTGATGTTATTGAAACNGAGTTTTCAATACCAANATTCAGCGCTTCTCGAAGTCCCGAGATGACCTCTGAATTAGTCAAACTAGGTGACTGGGTATCTGAGGAACCTTCATTCATAAAGTTATTTGCGGCATCAGAGGCTGCCTTATTCAATACATCGCATGACGAGAGGACAAGGAGTATTGTAAAAAGACAAGAGAAGTGTTTCAACATTATTTATTATTTAACGAATCACATTTACATATCCGGTATGTATCTTTCTACCGTC
Organism: Cryomorphaceae bacterium; assembly: GCA_002683585.1. Next base: position 10,999 of record NYTQ01000019.1, on the reverse strand, counting down.
GTTTTCACGTTCCTTGTAAATAGCTCTCCATATGTAAGTTCCTTCGGGCACGACTCCTTTATGGTATGTTCCATCCCATTCTGCCTTGATGTCATTCGTCTCCCATATTGTTTCTCCCCATCTATTGAAAATTTCTAATGAGAAGTTTTGAACGTCAATTCCTTCCACGAAAAATGTCCATGTTTGATTGTGCTCATCATCATCAGGTGTAAAGGTGTTTGGTGCATAAAAAATAACATCGGGTACAATTTCAACATCTAAGGTTGTCGTATCTGAACATCCTTCATTGGTTGTTGCGATCAATGTAATGGGATACGTTCCAGATACTCCCTCTGGATAAGTAATCATNGCAGAACCTTCATTGCTAATTAGCGAGGTTGCATTCGGGCTAATCCATTGAAAATCTGTTACATTTCCAACACAGGCCTCTGTTGTTTGTATTTCAGTTTCAAACCAAGTGGCGGGATTTTTCGACAAAGTAAAATTTGCTATTGGTGGAGGTGTAACCGTGATGATATTTTGAAAATCTTGCGAGTAGGTACATCCGTATGTCGATGTTATGGTGACATAACAGTCATAAGTTCCGGGGAATTCAAAAGTAGTTTGAATAGACTCTGTTCCGTTNGTNGTATATGTATCACCATTTGAAAAGTTAAATACGGTATAATCTACATCGGCTCCTTCAATGGTGTTATTGTAAAAAACAAAATCTCCAGGTACACATTGAACCTCAGTATCGGGTGCAATGATAGGTGTAATCGTATTCGGAAATGTTACCGAAAGACATTCACTTGTTTCAGGTGATCCACACTCTTCACTGAGCGTTACACAATATAAAGTATTGTTTGCTACTGGATTCACGGTTATCGTTTGTCCAACGTCAACGCTAGACCCGTTGGCAGTCCAAGTGTATATGTAAGGACTTGAACCTCCATTTCCAGTTGCCTGAAGGTTAATAAAAGCATCAGCACAAATAACACTATCTGGTGTAAGGTTGCTAATGCTCAAGGCATCAGGTTCTCCAATTGTGGCCGAAATCTGATTGGAACAACCATTGTCATCTGTAACTGTTATTATATGTGTACCGGCGAATAGATCAGTTGCTTCATTTGTAATGCAAGTGCTTTGATCCCAGCTGAAGGAATACGGGGATGTTCCATCAGATACACCAACTTGAATTGATCCTGTATTAAAGCTATTACATGATGCATCAGTTTGATTTGTTATGCTCAGGTTCATTGCCGGTATTTCATCAACCGTGACGGAGACGTTTCCAATACAACCCGAACTTGCTGCGATTTCACAGGTATAAACTCCAGTAGTGAGGTTTGTCGCTGTTGCAGTAGTTTGTCCGTTACTCCATAGAAAAGTTTCAGAACCATCGGAAGGAGTCATTATTGCTGTTGCTGTTCCATCTGTTCCACCGGAACACCCGACAGGGGTATAAGTGGAGGTAAAGTCTGCAGGACTATCTCCAACGGTTACCGTTCCGTTTGATGTGCATCCATTCCCGTCCACCACGAATACTGAATAGGTACCGGGAAAAACATTGTTAACAGTTTGCGTTGCTGCACCAAGTGCTGGCCAAGTATAGGTATATGGTCCAGGCGATCCTGCACCCGGTGTTGCTGTTACACTTCCTACTCCTTGGCTACAAATATCATCTGTCATTGAAACAGTTATTTCTGGAGATGCTGTCGTAATATACGTTGTGTCTGAGACAGAGCCCAGCGCTGCTTCACATGCTGAGGCTGTAACAAAATAACCCGTCGTGCCTGGAGGAGGATTGGAAACATTTAAAATTGTGTTGTATGGAAATGTCTCTCCTAAGGTGTTATTCCAAACAAGGTTACCACCAACGCCAACAACCTGAATATATGTAATGGCCTCTATTGTATAATCATTCCCTCCTTCATAATTCCATCTGTAAGCATCGTTGTCCGCCGTCCAAATTGAGTTATTTCTTCCTGGCGTAATGTGCGCTATTGTTCCACCGGCGTTTTGGATACCCTGAATGGCTAAACTTCCATTCCACGTTCCACAAATTGTTTTCTTCCCGATATGCACTTCAATATCGTTACTGGTTTCATAAAGAATGATTCCGGCATAGTTGCATTCCAAAGGACCACACTGAAATTGGCCTATTTCTCTATATAAAACNACAAACATCCGGTTTGGTGCAGTTCCAATCGTTTGATATTGAATATCCCCGTCAGTACTTATGTTCGGATTCATGTCTTGATAGAAAGGCATGATTGCATTGTGTGCCGCTGTTGTACCAGTCGAGGGTAATGTTCCAACGGTTTGAAGTGCCCAAGGGCAGCCACCACCTGCATTTCCCATATTAAAGGAAAGAATGCCATTTGAACCGATTGTAAGCTGAGTGAAAACGTTGTTGTAAAAGGTAAAGTTAAATCCAATATTTATNGCTTGACTCCATTGATCATCACTNAGGGTGGGCACNANAGTGGGGTTATCTAATTGCAGACCACCTACGACATTACCGCCAGCACCGGGAGAACACATTTCAATGTCCACACTTTGACCTGAGCAAACTGTAGCATCATCTCCTAAGCAAACCTGCTGTTGAGAAAAAGAGTTNTGCGTAATAACTAAAANGCTTAAAAAAGCGGCGATTGTATGTCTTATAATCATCTCTAATATTCTTCTGTTACCTAAACGTACTCGTTTCTGTAAGGTTGCTTAAATCAAAACAAAATTAATGCAATTTATTGTCAAGAAAAAATAGATAAAAACATTCGGTATAGCTTTTGTGACGATAACACTTTTAACTTTTTGATAAATAACATTTAACATTAGTAAATCTTGCTTACTTTTGCCTCGATTTGAACCTTTAAAATTTAAGTTGTTATGTCAACAAATTACCATTCAGAAATTGAAGCATTTATGAATAGAGTGTCATTGAAAAATGCACATGAACCAGAATTTTTACAAGCGGTGCAAGAGGTTGCTGAAGCTGTAATTCCATTCATAGAGCAAAATCCAAAATATAAAACAACACGTATTTTGGACAGGATTGTAGAACCTGAAAGAACGATAATGTTTAGAGTTCCTTGGTTAGANGACAATGGTGAAGTGCNGGTAAATAGGGGTTACAGGGTNGAGTTTAACTCTGCAATTGGTCCTTACAAAGGTGGTTTGAGATTTCATCCTTCTGTNAACTTGTCAATTCTTAAATTTCTTGGTTTTGAACAGATTTTCAAAAATTCATTAACAACTCTCCCAATCGGAGGAGGTAAGGGTGGTTCAGATTTTGATCCTAAAGGTAAATCAGATAATGAAGTAATGAAGTTTTGTCAATCCTTTATGACAGAATTGAGCCGTCATATTGGACCAGATACGGATGTACCTGCTGGTGATATTGGCGTAGGTGGAAGAGAAATAGGATATATGTTTGGACAATATAAAAGAATAAGAAATGAGTTTACCGGCGTATTAACAGGTAAAGCACGCAATTGGGGTGGCTCATTAATCCGTCCTGAGGCGACAGGATATGGTACGGTTTATTTTGCAAAAGAAATGCTGGCAACAAAAAATCAAACTTTTGAAGGTAAAACTGTTGCAATCTCAGGTTCTGGTAATGTTGCACAATATGCCTGTGAAAAGGCTACTCAACTTGGTGCTAAAGTTTTGACGCTATCAGATTCTAAAGGNTATATTCTGGATGAGGATGGTATTGATGCCAATAAATTAGCATTTGTGATGGAGCTTAAAAATGTAAAAAGAGGTCGCATTTCGGAATACATTAAAACATATCCAAATGCNAAATTTGTGGAAGGGCAGAGACCTTGGGGNGTTGATGTCGATATTGCCCTACCTTGTGCCACACAAAATGAATTAAATGGAGAAGAGGCTACATTGCTTATTGGAAATGGCGTGATTTGTATTGCNGAAGGAGCCAATATGCCCTCGACCCCTGAAGCGATTGAGAAATTTCTTGAAGCGAAGGTTTTATTTGCACCAGGAAAGGCATCAAATGCTGGCGGTGTTGCTACATCAGGATTNGAGATGTCTCAAAATTCTTTGAGAATGTCGTGGTCATCAAAAGAAGTTGACGATCGATTACATGAAATAATGGTATCAATTCATAATGCATGTGTAAAGTATGGAAAACTAGCGGATGGTAATGTGGATTATGTGAAAGGAGCNAATGTTGCTGGTTTCGTTAAAGTNGCCGACTCAATGATTGATCAAGGATTGGTTTAATCGTATAGAAATTTTATAAANTGAAATAGCGCAGGTTTACCTGCGCTATTTTTTTGTNNACTTATTTTTTCTTTGTCTGATTGTCTCAGTTTCATGAAAGTCACTATCTTTGTTTAGAATCTTTCTAAATAATGAGAAAATTAGATCCTTCTGTCATTGATCCCACGAGTCAGGACGTGTTTTTTCCTGATTGTGTGCTTTCCTGTGATAAGAAAAAGAAGTGCTGTAAGAAATACAAAAAGAAAGGTTATGCNTGTAAAAAGTGCCCCAAGTTTTAGGTTATTTTTTATAAAAAGGTAGCTTCACCACTTTTGCCTTGAGCATTTTATTCCGAACAGCAATAAAGATTTCCGTATCCACTTTGTTCAAAGGTAAGTTTACATAGCCTAGCCCAATTCCCATTTTTAAAGACGGCGACATTGTTCCTGAGGTAACTATTCCTATGCAATTCGAATCAGCGTCGAATATTTCATAATCTTTTCTNGGAATACCTCTGTCAATCATTTCAAAAGCAACCAGTTTTTTATTTACACCCTCTTCTTTCTGTTTTTTCAAAAATTCACTATCGACAAAATCTTTTGTGAATTTAGTNATCCATCCCAGGCCTGCTTCCAAGGGAGAGGTTTCATCATTGATATCATTTCCATATAAGCAGAAACCCATCTCCAACCGGAGCGTGTCTCTAGCTGCAAGACCAATTGGTTTTATGTTGAATGCTTTTCCGGCCTCAAAAACNTTNTCCCAAAGTGCGTTGGCATCTTCATTACGCACATAAATTTCAAACCCACCTGAACCAGTATATCCTGTCGCAGAAATCATTACATTATCGATACCTGCAAAGCGATTGTGTTCAAAAGTATAATAGGTCATGTTGCTGAGGTCCACCTGCGTTAGNCTTTGCATTGCTTTTGCGGCATCCGGTCCTTGAATCGCTAGTAATGAATAATCATCCGAGACATTCGACATCTCGACGCCTAGGTCATTATGNGAAGANATCCAATCCCAATCTTTCTGAATATTTGAGGCGTTGACNACCAAGAAAAATTCATTTTCATTTATTTGGTAGATGATTAAATCATCAATAATTCCACCTTTTCCATTTGGCATGCAGCTGTATTGCGCTTTTCCATTAAAAAGCTTTGAAGCATCATTTGATGAGAATTTTTGAATAAGCGCTAGGGCATTTTCACCTTTTAAAATAAACTCCCCCATGTGTGATACATCGAAAACACCAACTCCATTTCGCACGGTTTCATGCTCAATAGTAACGCCCTCATATTGAACTGGCATAGCATATCCTGCAAAGGGAACCATTTTGGCACCTAATGCAATGTGTTTTTCTGTTAGCGCTGTATTTTTCATCAATTAGTTTTTAACACGTTCAACATAAACTCCTGTTCTCGTATCGACTTTAATTATTTCTCCTGTGTTTATGAACAATGGAACTCTAATTTCGGCACCTGTAGCGATTGTAGCGGGCTTCATACTATTCGTTGCAGTATCTCCCTTTATTCCTGGNTCTGTATAGGTTATTTCAGATACGATATACATTGGCAAGTCAATCACTAATGGAAGCTCTTCTTCTGCATGAAATAATATATTCACGATCATTCCCTCTTGTAAGAATTCTGCTTTCTCAACCATNTTCAAGGGNATATTNACCTGNTCATAGGTTTTTGAGTTCATAAANATATAGGTGTCAGANTCTTGNTAAAGGTANTGATAGTCNCGATTNTCTATACGNACNGTCTCGATNTTNTGNCCNGCNGAAAAGGTNTGGTCNANNACTTTTCCTGANTCAATTTGNCTCATTTTNGTNCTNACNAATGCTGGNCCTTTNCCTGGNTTCACNTGCTGNAATTCAATNATTTGAAAAAGTTTNCCGTTGTGCTTNATGCACANNCCGTTTTTGATATCTGAAGTATTTGCCATAAGTAAAAAATATGTGCAAATATATGTTTTTACAGGAACTGCAACAACATCAAATATTTCAATTGTAGAATATTCCTTTCAAGAAAATTCGGATACAACTTTTTAGTACCTTCTGCGTTATTTAAATAAAAAAAACATGAAAGTATATTTATGCACATTTGGTCTTTTATTGTGCTGCTCTTTTTGGGCCCAAATTGATGCAGATCAAATCGATATTTACAGGGATAAATATGGCGTTCCTCACATTTATGGCGCTACCGATGAAGCTGCGGCATACGGTCTAGCATGGGCACATGCCGAAGATGATTTTGAGACCATTCAATATACTTTTTTGCCATCTAAAGGACTTATGGGGTTGCATGCAGGCAAGGACGGCGTGATTATGGATTATCTAGTGGAGCTTTTGCGTTGCAGAAGTACAGCGTCAAGGCATATTAATGATCTTTCTGAGGAGGTATTNAAGGTGATCNAAGGCTATGTNGCTGGNATTAATNCATATGCGAAGTCTTTTCCNGATGAGGTTCTTGTGAAAAATAGCTTTCCAATGACTGTGTTGGACTACTTAACGGGTTATAATCTTGTTATACATTTCTTTTCAGATACTGGCGATATTTTGGGTGAGCTACTTTCTAGTAAAAATAAATCTGCTCAAGAAGAAATGGAGGAGAAGACGATTGGTTCAAATGCATTTGCTTTCAGCAGGAAAATAATGGAGCACAACAAGACTGTTTTAAATGTCAATACGCACCAACCCCTTGAAGGACCTTTTTCTTGGTATGAGGCACATATTAATTCTGACGAAGGTTGGAACTTGCTCGGTGGTTTATTTCCCGGCTCTCCTTTTCCTATGATTGGAACAAACGAACATTTGGGTTGGACGCATACCTATAATTATCCTGACCTAATTGATGTTTATGAACTCAAAATAAATCCTAAAAATAAGCACGAATATTGGATGGATGGAAAGTGGGTATTATTTGAGGAGTCTTCGGTAAAACTAAAGTTGAAGACTAAAATGGGTTTTAATCTAAAAGTGAAAAAGAAATTAATTTGGAGTGCTTTTGGCCCTGTAATTAAAAATAAAAAAGGCTATTTCGCATTTTATTCAAACGCTTTTGAGAACATAGCTTCTATTGATGAATGGTACCACATGGGAAAGGCCAAGAACTGGAATGAGTTTGAAGCAGCTTTGAAAATGATGACTGTTCCTCGTTTTAATGTTATGTATGCAGATTGCGATGATAGGATTTTTTGGATGAACAATGGATTGGTTCCGAAAAGAGTATCTGAAGGACAAAGAATTAATGGTGTAATGAAAGGTGAAAGTGCAGAGGTCCTGCAAGAAGGTTTCCTACCTTATGAGGCTTTACCTAAGCTTTTAGATCCGTCCCATGGTTATTTGTTCAATACCAATAATACTCCCTTTAATAGTGCGCACGAGGACGACAATCTCGATGAGAATGATTTTGCGGATTTTAAAATTGGTTTTAAAGAATCTGAAAACAATAGGAGCACACGATTTATGCAGCTCATTGATTCTAAAGAGTCATTGAGTATGGAGGATTTTTTCTCTATTAAATATGACATTAAATACCCTGATTCTCTTTGGACACCTTCAGGAGCAAATATTGTATTCAAGACTGCACCAGATTCTTATGCTAATTACGATAAATATGAGCAAGTTTTTGACCTTATTCAGGGATGGGATAAACGAGCAGATACTACGAGTATTGGAGCTGCACAGTGGGCTATTTATTACAACTACTTTCTTGGGCTAGGAGGGAAGCAGCTATCGCCAGAAGAAAGAATGGATAGAGCCTTAAAGGCAACTGATAAGCATTTAATGAAGTATTTTGGTCGCTATGATATTCAGCTGAGAGATTATCAGATACACCATAGAGGTAATAAGCGTTTGGCCGTGCCAGGGTTAACAGATATGATTGCTGCGATGACAAGTGCGCCTTTCGAAAAAGGAACAGCAAAACCAATGCACGGAGAATCTTACATTATGATTTTACAATATTCAAATGAGGGTGTAGAGATTGAGACTGTCTTGCCCTATGGAAACTCGAGAAACGAAAATGGTCCACATTATACCGATCAGATGGAAATGTATGCGCGCCAGGAGAGAAAGAGAATGACTTTAGACAGAGCGTTGATTGAGACGGCTGCAGCGAGTCATTATCACCCAAAATAAGGACTATGTTTTGACTAAGAGCTCTACAGAGTCTTTNTTTATTTTAATTCTGCGATGCTTGTAAAGCTTTCCGATGGCTTGTTTAAATGTTCTTTTGCTCATTCCGAGCTCTTTATTTATTAATTCTGAGGGAGATTTATCACTCAGCATTAGTTTCCCGTTGTCTCGCAGAAGTTCTAATATTTTGCTTTCTGCAAGATCATATTTTTCAAAAGTAATGGGTTCAAGACGAATATCAAGTTTGCCGTCATCCCGAACTTTTTCCACATAACCTTTGCGTTCATCTCCNGGTTCTATACTTGCAATGATATTTGAATCGAAAATCATTCCATCATANCTATTGTTTACGATGACACTTACTCCNAGGTCGTTTTGTTCGCAGATTAATAGGTCTACCTCTTGTCCTTGAAGCTCCTCATTACAAATGTCAAGCGATTTTCGTACGCGCATGCTTCCAAAAAGACGGTCAGTTTTATAATCGTATCGTAAAACAAAAAGATAATACCCTTCTTCCTCTAATTTGCAGATTTGTTCACTGAAAGGGATNAAGAGATTTTTGTCTAGACCCCAGTCGACAAATGCTCCGATTGGCTTAACCTGTGTAACCCTGAGGTATTTAAAGTCTCCTAAAAANAAGAANGGTTCTTCTGTGGTACAAACAATACGTTGCTGTGAGTCTTTAAAAACAAATACATCTATTTTTTGCCCTAGNTCATAAGNATCTAAAAGATATTTTTGAGGCANCAAGACTTCATTTCCTTGTTCATCCTCAAGAAATGCTCCAGGAGGAGTAAAGCGATCAATAGTTAATGTATTTATGAGTCCTAGCTGCATTATGGTAATTTATTGCGGTTCTTTTTTCTTTTATATTTTCCAGTTGTTATGGATAGACCTGAAGGGTCTTTTTTATAAGCTCTTTTTAGTTTTCGTTGCGCTTTTTTATCGTATTCTAGAGGTGTGGTCTCAGATGCTGACTCAAGCTCAGGNGTTCTGGCAACATGATTAATGTCTCCGTCATTTTGTTTAATATTGGTTGGGTTGATCCAATCTTTTTTCAGTCTTTTTCTTTCAAGTTTCCCCGTTCTAGGGTTCATCTGAATAAAACTTTTTGGCTCAAACTCGGGGTCATTCACGGCNATTACATCTTCCTTCAATACCCAATAAGCTCCGTTATAGGCATAGGAGTCATAAGATAAGTCTGGTACATAATAAGAATATATGCCTTCGAGTGCAGGTGCTTCCGGGGATAAATGGTCCATAACAATCCTTCCATATTTCTTCTCAAACCTCATATTCATTACGGCCTCATTGGCGTATTCAAATACAATCCGTTTTTGCAGCTTATTGTCAGAAATGAATACAGGACTACCAAATCGAACACTTCGTTTCCCTAAAACCAAAACGTCTAAAATCTTGAAATTGCTTCCTGTGGTTCCTCCATCCCATCCCAGTAATAAGTATTCGGTTTTATTGCCATTCTCGAAAGGAATAATTTTATAGTAAAGTGCTCCATACCAATCTGAAAAATCAACAGTTCCTTTTGGCTTTTTTTCATATGCACCATGCATGTCATTAAGGGCAACTAGTCGAACGCTTTTATTTTCATTTATCATGATGAATCCGCCGTATGCATAAGACATATCTGGGTATTCGATATTCCAGTTTACAATCCGTATTTTCCCATCTGGGCTATCTAAAANAGCTACAGATTGCAGGTGTTTAAACGTATAGTTAAACGCTCCTTCTTGTTGAAGGAATTCATAAAGCTGTTTTTTGAAATTCTCATTTTCAGTGTCCATNTGTTCAACAGTAATGGCTTTGCGAAAAGACAATAATGTTGTATTCAATTCTAGCTCTTGCTTTTCCAGCTCAGATTGGGCAGAGACAAAAGCGCTGAGCAAGGGAAAGAGGAATAGTATTTTAAATATAAATTGCATTGTACATTAAAACGTTTTACAACCCAAAGAGTTACGCTTACAGTTTTTTCAGATTTGAGATGGTTGTTGTCGGGTCTTCTGACTTAAACACATAACTTCCCGCAACAATAGCATCTGCTCCTGCATGACTCAGCTGTGCACCCGTTTCCAAGTTTACACCTCCATCAACCTCAATAATCACTGATGCATTTTTTTGCTCAATAAGTGTTTTTAATTTTTTCACTTTTGAGACGCTTGAAGGAATGAATTTTTGTCCGCCAAAACCAGGGTTAACCGACATAATCAATACAAGGTCTAGATCTTGAATTACTTCTTCCAATACGGAGACTGGTGTATGTGGGTTTAATGCTACTCCTGCCTTAACACCATGACTCTTAATAAGCTGAATGCTTCTGTTTAGATGTGGGCAAGCTTCAAAATGAACAGTAATTATATCAGCACCTGAGTCAACAAACTCTTTTATATAGTTATCTGGATTTACGATCATAAGATGTACATCTAGAACTTTATCCGTGTGCTTATTAACACTTTTTAGGATCGGAAAGCCAAAGGATATATTCGGTACAAAAACACCATCCATAACATCAATGTGCAGCCAGTCAGCTTCTGATGAATGTAGCATTTTCGTATCTCTTTCAACATTTCCGAAATCACATGATAAAATTGATGGGGATACAATCATTGTTTTTTATTTACAAAAGTAAAC
>NYTQ01000018.1 GCA_002683585.1 Cryomorphaceae bacterium | reverse complement strand
AATACCCTTAAAAACAAGACGAAGAAAAAAATAAAAGAACTTGTTTTTGACTCCATATCTTTTTTCACATCTTGAGTCGCCTTATATTGGTCCGGTGTATCCTCGTACATGAACGAAGCTTCAAGCTCATTTTGCAGGTAGGTATCTGCTGTGAATGCATAACCGGGTTGACTTCGTCTTTTTGCATACAGTTGAATAAGATCAAAAGCAAGTTCTTTTATTTTTTTCTTCGTCTTGTTTTTAAGGGTATTCCATGTTTGTGTCCCTAGCTTATTCATTTTTGGAACAGAACCATCCTTACCTGTGAATTTAGAAATTCTGTGCAGCGAATGGATTCCAACATAAAGGACGTCACCCTCCTTATAGATGAGTCTTATTGTTTCTTGTGGTTTTCCATTAACATCTATGGTCTCAAGTCCAGAAAATTGTCCTACGCCATGGTCAATATGGGTTACGTAGTCCCCTTTTTGAAGATTGTAGATTTCTTTTAAGGTAAGTGCCTGTTTAGCTTGTCGAAAACCTTCTTTTAATCTAAACCTGTGGTATCTTTCAAAAATCTGGTGGTCTGTATAGCAAACGATTTTAGATTCTTTACAAATGAAGCCTTCATGTAATGCCGAATTCATTGGGGTAAATTCAACAGAAGCACCTATGTCTTCAAATATCTGATAGAGTCGCTCAATTTGTTTAGGTTGATTAGAGAACAAGAAATTGGTAAACTTTTTTTTCTGATGATCTAAAAAATCCTCTTTTAAAAGATCAAAGTTCTTGTTAAAGCTAGGTTGCGGCGATAGTGAAAATTCTATCTTTTTACTCCCTTTGAAATATGAATTATTGTTGAATTCAACGAGCGTTATTAGCTCAAATACTTCGATGCATTCTTTTTCATTTAAAAATAACTGCTCCGGCTCGCTCAGTCTTTCTTTATTTTCTAATTCATCATAGATGTGCAGTGCTTTATCAAATTCCAATTGAATGCGCGCTAATGTCCTTTCTACGGAGTCTATCCACAGTACCTTTTCACCTTTAAGGTATTTAAAGAATGAATCCATTCCTTTTACAAGCATTTCACCCTGTATATTTGGTACAATCGTAAAGAATGAGTGACTGCTTATGGAAAGCTGACTCGCTGCGTCAAATGTTCTGATCGACTCGACTTCGTTTCCAAAGAACTCTATTCTGTAGGGTGTATCTGAGGCAAAAGAAAAGACATCGACAATTCCGCCTCTAATTGAATATTGCCCTGGTTCATATACATAGTTAACTTGTTCAAAATTATATTCCAGTAAGAGTTCATTAATGAATTCAATAGAGTAGGTTTTATCCACCTCTATTTTCATCGTATTCGATTTTAACTTTTTTACCGAGAGGACCTTTTCAAATAAAGCTTCGGGGTAGGTGATGACCCAACAGTTTTTTTGTGTACTAAGTTTTTTTAAGGCCTCCGTTCTTGCAACAACACTTGCATTGTCTGTGTCTTCAATTTGATATGGAGTTTTATGGGATGCCGGATAGAAGACTAAACGTTTGTCATTCGGGTAAAGCCCTTGCAGATCATTAAGAAAGTAGGCGGCATCTTCTTTGTTGTCAAGAACGAATACATGGTGGCCTGGACATTGGTCGGCACAGGCAGCTGAAAAAACGGATTGAGCCGAACCAACCAATCCGGACCAGTTGATTTTGGTCTCAAGCTTCTCAATAATTTTCAGGGTTTCTAATACCTTCGGATGTTCTTGAGAACTGTTGTTAAAGCTCTTGAGGTTCATGTTAGTTCAAAAAACTCATTGCTTTTTCAACCATATTTTTTGAGCCAATAAAAAGTGGCGCACGCTCATGGAGTTCTTGGGGCTCAATTTCTAAGATGCGTTTTCTACCAGTCGTTGCTAACCCTCCTGCTTGTTCTGCTATAAATGCCAGCGGATTACATTCGTATAACAACCTAAGTCTTCCTTTTGGTGCTGCGGGGACATTGGGATAAATATAAATCCCTCCTTTTATCAGACTTCTATGAAAATCTGCCACCAATGAGCCTATATAACGGCCCGAATATGGACCATTGTAGTCATTTTCGTTACTCTGACAAAATGCGATGTACTCTGCCACACCAGGTTCACATTCTTTTATATTTCCTTCATTCATAGAATAGAGCCTACTTGATTCAGGCATTCTCATATTGTTGTGTGAAAGAATAAATTCTCCGCTTGAGGGGTCTAATGTAAATCCTTGAACGCCATCACCCCAACTCAACACGAGCATCGTAGATGTTCCATATAAAACATATCCTGCGACAGTCTGTTTTATCCCTGCCTGCAGCATATCTTCAAGCGTTGCGGCATGGCCGTATTTTGAAGTTCTTTTATAAATTGAGAAGATTGTTCCAACAGATACATTAACATCTATATTGCTTGAACCATCTAGTGGATCAAATAAAACCACATATGATGCAGAATTTGCTTTTTCCGTATTGAAGGCCAGGTGTTCTTCATTTTCTTCAGACCCTATCCCAGCAACAGAACCACAATTTTCGAATGCATTGATAAATGCAATATCGGCTATGACATCGAGTTTTTGTTGCTCTTCTCCTTGAACATTCTGTCCACCTTGAGCACCTAGAACTCCATCTAATAGTGCTGCTTTCTGAAGATCATGACTTACTTTTACAGACGCACTTGTTATCGATTTGAGCAAAGGCCAGAGCGCTTTGTCAAGACCTTGTACCGATTGTGCTTTCGCAAAATAATCATGAAAGGTCATGTGTCGTCGTCTATGGTTTTTGAAATGTGAATTTAAATAATTCCTATAGGTGTTCTAGCTGAACATAATACTTTGTCCATAACCCTCCTTGTAAACTGGATTTACGATTAACGCAGGAATTAACGCATCATTGGTAATGATAGATTGCTCATAATTTGAGGTTATCGCATTCAAAAAGTTACCTTTATTCAGATTCATTATGGCAATCAAATCTGCATCCACTGATACAGCATATTTTACAACTTCCTTATCAAACCCGGATCTAGAAATTAAAGTATGTTTCATATCAACCTCTCTGTCTTTGAAGAACCTTTTGGCAAATACAATATTTGATTTAACCTGGTGCTTCAAAAAGTCATCTGTTTCATCTGGGATCACAACATGAACCTGAGAGCCGAAATATTTAGCAAGCCTAGAAACGATTGTCAGCTTTTGTTTTGTTTCTTTATTCAAGTCCATCGGAACAACTATTGAATCGTAACCCGTTGGTTTAACAAGTTTTTCTTGAACAATAATAAAAGGGACAGAAGAGTTTGTCACAACTTTTAAAGCGTGACTTCCCGTTACATGCTGCCATCCAGACGCACCATGTGTTCCCATAAAAATCAGCTTTGCTTCATGTTCAGCAGCAAAATCACCAATATCCTCAAAAATACTTCCAATTCTTACATTTGGAACAAGGCCAACTTCATGAGATTTAAACTTTTCGACAATCTCTTCTAATTTGATATTTGCTTCGTGAATTTGGTTTTGTTTTGCCACTACATGAAGTAATTGAACTTCTGCATCTAAAGGTTTTGCAGTTGCAATTGCATGTTCAAGAGCAATATCTGCTACTTTTGTAAAGTCATGCGGTACAATAAATGTTTTTTTACTCATGGCTAGATTTTGGCGTAAAGTTAAGATAAAGTAATGAAAAATATGACGTTTTTGTATCTTTATTTTTGATTACTAACCCCTAAATATACTCAGTTTATGCCTTTAATAGGTAGGTTTTTAAAGCAGACAACAGCCCTGAGTTATCGCAAGAACGCGAAGAAAACTCAAGGTTACAAAGAGCAAGTCAAAGTACTTCAGTATCTGTTGTCTAAATCAAAGACGACTAAGTTCGGTTTGGCCCATAATTTCAGTGCTATTTTAAGCAATGAATCGGTGCGGGCATATCAGCAGGAAGTTCCAATTATGGACTACGATTCCTTTTATAACAAATGGTTAAAGTATTCTATTTTAGGGGAAAAGGACAATACCTGGAGAGGTAGGATTAAATATTATGCCTTATCATCTGGAACTACTGGCTCTCCCAGTAAAAGGATTCCTGTAACCTCGGAGATGATTCGTTCCTTTCAGAAATCAAGTCTAAGACAATTGAGTATCCTACATAGCTTAGATCTTCCGCAATCCTTTTATAGCACTACGGTATTGACAGTAGGTGGGTCGACTAAGCTGACCTATAAGGAAACTCATGTCGAAGGAGACTTGAGTGGAATATTGAAAAAACATACTTCGTTTATCGCCACTCCATTTACGAAACCTGGTGCGCGTATAAGTGGCGTGAAGGATTGGAATAAAAAGCTTGATTTGATGGTTGAAAAAGCACCTAAATGGGATGTTGGCATCATTGCAGGAATTCCAAGCTGGTGCATCATGTTAATAGAACGAATCATTGAGCGATATAAGTTAGATTCAATTCATGATATATGGCCTAACTTATATGTATACGTGCACGGAGGTGTTTTCATGGATCCCTACGTGAAAAGATTGAATCAATTGGTGCGTCGTAAAATTGATTTATTGGATACTTATTTGGCAAGCGAGGGTTATTTTGCCTACCAAGAGGATCCAACTAGAAAGGGAATGAAGCTTTTATTAAATAATGGTATTTTCTTCGAGTTTGTTCCTTTTACTGCTGATAATTTTGATGAGGAAGGCACAATAAAGAAATCCGCAGCGGCCTACACGATTGAACAAGTCCAGGAGGGTTTGGATTATGCTTTGGTTATTTCGACTAATGCTGGCCTATGGAGATACTTAATAGGAGATTTAGTTCGGTTCACAAATACAGAAGAAAATGAATTGGTAATTTCTGGTAGAATTCGACAATTCTTAAGCCTTTGTGGTGAACATTTATCACTGGAAAATATTAACGAGGCTTTATTAAAGACCAGCTCATTTTTTAATATCGACTTTTCGGAGTTTACGATTTATGCAGATATTGAAAAGCATTGTCATTGCTGGTATTTGGGTGCAAATCAAAATGTTGATGACCCAAAGGCACTCATCTCATTTTTGGATGACGCGCTTCGAAGTGCAAATGATGACTACAACTCTGCTAGGAAATATAGTTTGAAAGCACCTGAAATAAAGATTGTTTCGCCCGCAGTTTTTTATGGCTATATGGCCAAAGTAAAAAAGCTGGGTTCTCAAAATAAGATGCCAAGGGTATTGAATAAAAAACAGTCCAAAACCTGGCTTGATTTTATTAACGCATTTTAGAACTTGAGAAGATCGACTTTTTACCAAAGTTAAATTTGAGACTTACTTCAACGGACTGTCGATACATTGAGGCTATTTTACCTAGCTCATAATCATAGGAAACACCTATTGTAAATCCTCCTAGGTCAAGGAAAAAAGAAGGGATTATCGCACCCGTGCTTCTAAAATAAGAACCTATTACGAAGTATTGGTCGCTAACAAATGAAGTTACACGTGATGCTGATTTCATTTTAAGTCGGTAAAACATCCCTGCAATTGTTTCTAGGTATTTAGCTTGTATAAACTGAGCAGCACTAAATTCTAAGTTAGACTCCGGAGATAATCCATATCTAAGATTAGCATGTATACACATTTTGATGGGGAGTTTATCATCAACGAGAGAATTATACCTTAGGGTGGGACGATTTAAATGCTGCATCGAAAACCCTCCTTGGAAGCTTAAGTCGCTTGCTGAAAGTGTATTTTCATTGTCTTTATTGTAACTATATGCAATGCCTATACCCGCATCAAGATGAGAGAATGAATTTACTCCGTTCACCTCATTCGGATCAATATTGGGGTCGAATTGAGTTCCGTTCCATTGATTGTAAAAGGTGAGCCTTGAAAAATCAGCTGATCGATTAGAATAGCCCACTTGAATACCAGCGGATATGGCATGCGCTTTTGAAAGAGGTAAAACACCNCTTGCCGTTACTCCTCCNGTTTTNATACTGAATTTTGAATCACCTCCAATATCATTGATGAAGTAAANGCCTAAACCAGAATATGCACTTGTTCTACGGGCTTGNTTACCTATAGAGAATTCCATCATACCCATACTTGTCATAAATTGAGTCCCTGCACCAAGCCATTGGTTTCTGTGTTGAAGTGAGATTCGTTCGAACCCAGAAAAAGTCGAGGTGGTAGCAGGATTAATCATGGCCATTGATTGGTCAATTTGGGAATAGTGGAAGTCCTGTGAAAAACCACATACTGGAAGAAGAATAAATGCCAATATTAAAATCTTCATCTTATCGAATTAGTGTTATGTTACCCGAAAGGGTTTCTGAAGAACCATCTGTATATTCAACCTTCATGATGTATGGGTATATACCAGAATTACAATCTACGCCTTTGTATTTACCATCCCATTCAAATCCTTTCGTGTCAGATTCAAACATTATTTTACCCCATCTATTGAAGATTTGAAATTGAAATAAATCTACATTTTGTCCAGTAATGATTTGGAATACATTGTTTTCCTCTGGGCCAATTCCATTTGGAGAGAAACCATTAGGGATATGGACACCTTCTGCGCAATCCGGATTGTTGTTTTCAGGATCACAAGGGTCGAGAGGATCTGTTCCGTTATTAAATTCTGCACCATCCGTTAATCCGTCACCATCCGTATCCGGATTATTAACGTCAGTGCCAATAACTTCTTCCTGTGCATCAGTAAGACCATCACCATCTGTATCGATGTTACAGAGCGGAAGTGAGTCATCTGGGTCACATGGGTCTAGAGGATCAGAACCATTTGTAGCCTCTTCTCCATCACCAAATCCGTCGTCATCCGTATCAGGATTTGTTGGATCTGTTCCGATAGTATTCTCTTCATCGTTGGTCAAACCATCATTGTCTTGGTCACAGTTGCCTGCCGACAAGTTTGGAATACATGGATCAGTATTGGCAGGGTCTTCTTCATCATTAACGCCGTCTCCATCTTGATCATTTGTACTTGCCTCTAAGGCATCAATGATTCCGTCTCCATCTGTATCTGTAGGATTTGATGGGTCACCAACTTCAACAAAGTCATTTTCTCCATCACCATCTGTATCAGGATTCTCAGGGTCCGTTCCGATTTCTCCTTCAATGATATCTGTCAAACCATCTCCATCTGTGTCTAGATTTGGGTCATCAATAATGAAAAATGCGACAATGTTTTCAGGGGCATTAATAACAATACTATTGGTATCTTCCGTAATTGCAGATCCCAATGGGCCTGTCGTATATTCCCAATGGTCAAATATATATCCTGGAGCAGCTTTCGCTTTCAGATAGGTTTCAATGCCACCAAAATATTCTGTTGTCCATGGGTAGCTTGGCGCCCACACAGAATTCACCTTGATTTCTCCACTTTCAGCAGGTGAAACATCAAATGTAGTGGCGTGCGGGCCATTCAAGTCATAGCAGTCGATCAGTCCTTCCTCAAGCGCCTCACATCTTTGGATAATAAAATCTCTAAGGTCTTCAACATTACTTTGCCATTCACCTATTGAACCTCCCCATCTCGCAATTTGACCTGTCATTTCTGGGGTTATTTTTAGGACCATGCTATCTAAAAGATAAAGCATAGAGTCGCATGAAAAATAGGTGTTTACAAGATCGATGTACCTTGTAACATAGTATTGCTCTACAATCGGATTTTCAGCAATTAATTTTTCTAGAATATCTGTATGGCCTTGGCCTCCCGGATTCGGTAAATTTTCTGCATTACAAGGGTCAGCGTTTGCAGAAACATCAGGAATACCCGTATAATTCACGTAATGACCAAATGTTGCATCCATATCCCACAATACATAACGCCATTTCTTTTTGTCTCCCTCTGGGTCCAATCCGTGCCACCAAGCGGTGTTCCAATTTAACCAGTCCATATTTACTACGTAGGAATTAAACATAAAGTAATCGCATAATGATTTCCAGTTTAACTTGCTATCCATATAGTCAAAGTCTGCACCTGCTGACATATTGTTGTTTTGAATAAAGTTTCTCAAATTATCCCAATTTGGTTGGGCGTCGGGTGCTCCATAATCTTGCCAAGTTCCTCCCCAAGTTTTTAAATATTCTATGTTGTATTTATCTTGGTCATAATAATGATCTGTATAGTCACTGTCATCTGCTTTTTCGCGGATTTCGTAGACACCCCAATATTCGCCATTCACGTAGAGTAGGCAAGATCTTGAGGTTCGTTCATCTAATCGCATACCCGCCCAAATAGACAATGTATGAATAAATGCATCTCTAATATGCGCTCCTCCATTTTCGAAGGGATAGTTGTCGCTTGCTGCAGGTTTAAGGATTAATCGCTGAAAGTCATTTCTATCTTTCTCAGGAAAAATTTGATGATCCAGATCCCCATTATATCCATATTGGTCCCTCATGATAAAGTCAAAACCTCTTTGAGGATAAGCCCATGAGTCATTTCCATGCTCATTGAAATCTCCCTCACCCTCATCAATGAATGTTCCATCTTCTTCGAAAAGTTCAAGCGAACCAACAGGTTCAAATTGGTCCCCATCCAGAAGTTCATAAACACCTTCACTAGAAATTGAAACGATAGGTAAGTTGTGAGATTCGTTTATAAAGTAGGTGTTGCTTTCGTTGAATGAAGGTAGTTCTGCACTAAATGCCGCTGCACGCAATACAGATGTTGAACTAATATTAACAGGACCCGTGTATAATGTTGAACCGGCATTAGGGTCAGAACCATCTGTCGTATATCTTATTTGTGCGGAGGCATCAGGACATGTTATTGCAACGTTTATTGCTCCTGGATAAAAACCAGCCTGGATATCAAAAACTGGCTTTGGTGTATAAAAGTTTTGGGCCCCAGTATTTTGACCGTTTGGCGTTGGGCTTGTAAAAAGTTTAAAGTTAGCACCCCCATCTGTTTCTCTTCCTACAGAATGGTTTGCTTTAGTTCGATGAACAATTTTGAAAGAGTCCACAACGTTTCCAAAAGTATTAGAAAGGATCACCCAATCTCCCTCAGTCTGAGAAAGCTTGAAATTAGTGTGTAACTCTCCACCCTGATCCATATCCCTTCCGGTACAGAATATAAGTTTGTGGTCATTTGCATTTATGTCACTTGCAGGGAATGTCCATTTGAGTGGGTTTCCTGAACGATCGGAGAGATACCACCCTGTTAAATCTACATTTGCTCCCGTGGTATTGTATAATTCAATCCAATCTTCTTTATCACCAAAGGCATCATTGATGCCATTTACATTAGATGCAGAGTATTCGTTTATCAGAAGCTGACTATTCACAACTGAATAAGAAAGAAGTGCGATTAGAAATAAGGCGGATTTCATATTGATGTTGTTTTAGTATTAACTTAAGTTTAAAATATTCTTATACAATTATGACGACTGTTTGTCGTTTGAGTTGTATTATTGTCTAAAATTATTTTCTGATGATTCATAAAATTAAACTATTTATATTTCTTTTTCTACTGATTTTTACTTTTTCTTTCTGCTCGAAAGTTGAAGGTCCAGGGGGCACAATTACGATTAAGGGAAAGGTTGTTGAAAGGGACCATGTCGGGGTTAATATTTTTGAATATCCTGCTGTTGACCAGGATGTTTACATCATCTACGGGAATCAAAACTCATTTTATGACGATGATGTAAAAACAAGCTATGACGGAAGCTTTGAGTTTAGGTACCTTCAAAAAGGAGATTATCAGGTTTTTGTCTATTCAGATGTAAATCCCGCCGAGCAAACTCCAGATGACCCCAGCTCAACAACAGAGGTTTTGGAGTCGGTAAATGTTGCTGACAATAATGAGATATATGATATGGGAACCATCTATATAGACAAATATTAATGAGGTTATTGACAGCTTTCATTTTGTTTTTTATGATTGCTTTTTGTGGGAATGCACAAGATTGTGAGTTTTGGAGCTCTATTGGTTCGAGCTACAAGCTTAATGATCAAATTTCATTTTCAGCAAGCTTTTCAAATAGAATAGGAGATGGAAATGTGAAAACATTTTTTCCGGAAGCAACAGTCAAATACAAGGCCTTTAAATGGGCACACATATCTATGGATTATCGTTTGGTGTCAAAGCGAGATAACATTGGAAATTATTTGGGTGCAAATCGAGTTAATTTTAATATAAAACTGCGTAATTCATTCAAGCGGTGGAAGTATAGTTGTCGATTGCGTTATCAGATGAGCTCAAGAGGCGGCGGTAATGACGCATATGAATCTGATTTTGATGAAGCATTCCGATTTAAGCCGAGCATTGTCTATAATATTCGGAAGAGTATTTTTGAGCCTTTCTTCGGTTTAGATTTTTTCTATAATCCAACGAATGGTGTTTATGGGAATCGTTTTGATAAAGTCCGTTATGGGATAGGTTGTTCTATTGAGTTAGGAGATGCGCACGATTTAGATGTATCCATAAAGCTTGACCAGCGTTTTAATTCAGGCAATAATGGCAATAAGTTAATTGTTGCATTAGCCTATACCGCTAACCTTAACAAGCTCCTAAAAGGTACGGCTAAAAAAGGTTTATAATAACTTTAATTCCCTCTATCTAGGCATCTATAATGCAGTGCTTCTGCTATATGGTTCGATAATATGCTAGGACTTCCTTCAAGGTCTGCAATCGTTCTAGAAACTTTTAAAATTCTATGATATGATCTTGCCGAGAAATTTAATTTATTCATGGCATTTTCTAGTAAATTCCTAGCATCTTTTGGCAGGCTACAAAAAGTGTTGATTTGGCGTGGGGATAAATTTGTATTACATAAAATAGGTCCTGAGTTATTGAATCTTTTTTCTTGGATTTCTCGCGCACGAAGTACTCTTTTCTTAATGTCTGAACTAGTTTCTTCTGTTTTACTTGATTGGAGTTCGATTAAAGGTATAGAGGACACTTGAACATGCATATCGATTCGATCTAAAAGTGGGCCTGATATTTTAGAGCGGTAGCGTTGTACCGAATAGCTACTGCATTTGCATGATTTATTTGGGTCTGTTGCATGTCCACATGGGCAAGGGTTCATTGCAGCAATTAAAGTGAAATTAGCCGGAAATTCAGTTGCCATATTTGCTCGGGAAATGCTTACAGCGCCTTCCTCAAGTGGTTGGCGTAAAACCTCTAAAGCATTCCTTTTAAATTCAGGTAGTTCATCTAAGAATAAAATTCCATTGTGTGCCATTGAAATTTCTCCTGGTTTGGGTGTCGTTCCGCCGCCGACTAAAGCAACATCTGATATGGTATGATGTGGTGCTCTAAATGGACGGTTTTTAATAAGTCCTGGTATTGTTCCTTGTCTAAATGCAATACTATGGATACTTGTGGTCTCGATTGCTTCATGTAAGCTCAAAGGGGGAAGTATGCTAGGCATTCTTTTTGCAAGCATAGATTTTCCAGCGCCGGGTGGGCCGATTAATAAAAGGTTATGCCCGCCTGCAGCAGCAATTTCAAAGGCTCTTTTTGCATGTGTTTGTCCCTTTACATCTTTGAAATCTAAAGAATCCTTGTTTTCATTTTTTTTATTCGAATTTCTTAAGGGAACAGAATACTCTTTTTTTTGTAAAAATTTAAGAACATCAATAAGGCTATGAACGGGTATTATATTTATTCCTTCGAGCATTCGAACCTCTTCATAATTTAAAGCTGGTACGATAATGCCCTTAAAACCTTCCTTTTTAGCCTGAATTGCTCTTGATAGTAGTCCTTGACAAGGTTGAATGGTCCCATCCAAAGACAGCTCTCCCACAATAAGGTAGTCGGATAAATACTGAGCTGATATTTGATTACTTACTGCAAGAATACCAATGGCAATGGGAAGGTCGAAGACAGAGCCTTCTTTTTTCAGGTCTGCCGGAGCCATATTGATGGTGATTTCTCGTCCAGGAAATTTAAGGCTATTGTTTTTAAATGCAGCTTTTATACGTTGATGGCTTTCTTTGACGGCATTATCTGGCAATCCTACCAAAAAGAAATTGATTCCCTTTCCTAGATAAACCTCTATCGTTATTGTAATTGCGCTCAATCCTTGGAGCGTACTTGAATATGTTTTTATGAGCATTTTAATTTTAATTTCTATTTAAGATACGTTCTCCCATTCAATTTTAAAACTTGATATAATGCCTTTTTTTTACTATTTTCTATAGTCTTCTTTTAAGGGTATATGTTCTAAAAATTACCAAGTATTACTTAAAATTTCTGTTGTATATTTAGTTGCTCAAATAAGATTTTATTATGATTCACGGAACACACAATGCTGAAGCAGATGCTAGGAATGAAAATGTTTGGATTTCAATCAATGGTGATTTTTTTCAAAGGGATGAGGCAAAAATATCGGTCTTTGACAGTGGCTACCTTGTAGGGGATGGTGTGTGGGAAGGAATTCGTTTGCACCACGGTAAATTGGTGTTTATTGATGATCACCTTAAGCGGCTCTGGACCGCGGCTAAAGCGACAGGTATAAAGCTACCTTTTACTAAGAGTGAGCTGATTACATCTATCAACAATACTTTGTCCAAAAATGAGATGCATGACGGAGTTCACGTTCGTATTATGGTAACTAGGGGAATAAAAAAGACGCCTTCTCAAGATCCAAGGTTGACAATTTCGGGGCCAAACGTGGTGATTATCGCAGAATATAAAAAAGCATCAAACGAGACCAAATCGAAAGGGGTCACACTCTTTACAAGCTCCTTTAGAAGAGGGAGTCCTGATTACTTGGATCCTAAACTGAATTGTCATAGCAAGCTTCATGAAGTACAAGCCTTAATACAAGCGATTGAGGCGGGTGCCGATGAAGCTTTGATGTTGGATGTTAATGGATTTGTAAGTACTTGTAATGCAACCAACTTTTTTATTGTAAAAGATGGTGAAGTTTGGACGTCAACGGGTGCTTATTGTATGAATGGAATTACAAGACAGAAGGTCATTGAAATTTGTGCTAAGAATAATATCCCTTGTCATCAGAAGAATTTTTCGCTTTATGATACCTATAGTGCAGATGAAGCATTTGTCACGGGTACATTCGGAGGACTGACACCAGTCACGAAAATTGATGGAAAATTGATTGAAAATCAAAACGACACATCTTTAAGAGGTAGCTTGGATCGATTATATGAAGAATTAATTGCCAATGAAAGTAACTCCTAATTGCAAAAGACTCTTTCTTTGGTCGGGGCCCAGAAATGTTTCAACAACATTGATGTATTCTTTCGCCCAACGAGACGACACTGCTGTTTTTGACGAACCCCTTTACGGTGCTTACCTTTCTCATTCACAGACACGTGATGACCATCCTGGATTTGAGCAAATTATTGATTCGATGCCAAATTCTTATGACTCAGTTATCGCTGAGATGTGCAATACAAATCAAAAGCCTGTTGCCTTCTTTAAAAACATGGCACACCATTTATTAGATTGTAAACTTGATTTTTTAAAGGAAGGAATCAATATTATTCTAACCCGGGATCCAATAGAGATGTTACCCTCTTTTGATAAAGTGATTTCGGACCCTAAGATTGAAGATGTTGGATATAAAGCGCATTCGGAGCTCGTCGATTCTTTAAAATCGATGAATGCCGATTATGTCGTTTTGGATGCAACGTGTCTATTAAAAAATCCCGTAGGAGTATTAAAACAGCTCTGTGAGGCTTGTGGGATTTCTTTTGATTCTCGAATGCTCAGATGGGATGCAGGTCCTCGGCCAGAGGATGGTGTTTGGGCAAAATATTGGTATCGAAATGTGCATCTTTCAAGGGGCTATCAACCATACAAAGAAAAGTCTGATGCTTTTCCAGATCATTTACGACCATTACTAAAAGAGTGCGTGGGCTATTATCAAAAGCTTCAAGAAGTCGCTTTGCGTTAGGACAAAAAAAAACGGGAAGCTTTCACTCCCCGTTTTCTCAAATTAAATATTGCCTAGTTCTTTACAATTCGTTTCGTAGAAACGGAATTGTTAGCGCGAACAACAATCATATAAGAACCATTTAAAAGATTAGAAAGGTCTATGCTTGAGAATTTATTTTCAGCATTAAGGCTTTTGACAACTTTCCCTGTAATATCAATGATCTCGATAGATTCCATTTTCTCATCTGAATGAATATCTATGCTTGAAGTAAATGGATTTGGCGCAACTGAGAAGTGTAAGTCCTCTTCTATCAATCCAGCAACTGGTAGTTCATCTCTCACCAACACAAATTGCCATACGCCACCACCAAAGTCTATTTGAGCAGTCATTGTTTCTCCGTCAACTGAGAATGAGATATCGTATTTAATCTCTGATACAGCTTCTGCTGGATTTGTAAGCTCTCCTTCGTTCGTGACTTTTGCCAATCCTAAATAGGCACCTTCTCCAGTTATAGTAACTTTATTTGTCTCGTCGTCAAAGCTCCATGCATATGCTCCTGTTCCGTCATGGGGGGCAACAGGTACACCACATGCATCTGCTCCTCCTTGCCATGCTTCTATCCATGTTTCTGCTTGTAATACATTTTCAAACGTTCCATCCTCATTGAAAACGTAGAAGTCATCAAATAAACATGATCTCGTTTCAACGTCCTCTGCTGTACTTTGGAACCAAGATAAATCTGAAGCACTTGGACCAACTGCCAATGCACCTGCATCAGGTTTCAATCTCCATGCACCTTCAACACTTGTTTGCACAGGTGGCTCTCCGGTTTCTTTGTCAAGAATAAATTGCCACACTCCACCACCAAAATTGATGTCTAATGTCATTCTATTTCCATCACCAGAAAGAGTATAGTTATAGGTAATCTCGGATACGGCTTCTGCTGGGCTTGTTAATTCTCCAGTATTATGGACTTTAGCCAATCCTAAAAAGGCTCCAGTACCATTAACGGTAACGGTTCCCGCGTTTTCTGTCCAGGTAAATGAACCTGAACCGTCATGTGGAGCAACTGGAGCACCACATCCCTCGGCTGCTCCTTGCCAGCCTTCTAGCCAGGTGTCTGCACCTAATATGTTTTGAAATGTACCATCAGTATTAAATACGTATTCATCGTCAAAAAGACAAGCTCTTGTGTTTATATCAGCAGCAGTACTTTGGAACCAACTTAAGTTACCGAGGCTTGGACCAACAGCTAAAGCACCAGCTTCAGCAGCTAGCTTCCAGGTGCCTTCAATTTGGCCAATTGCAGAGGTTAAAGGAATTAAAAATAATAGGGTAAAAATTCTTTTCATAAAATTTGTTTAATGTTTAGCGTCAAAATGACAATAAATAAAATTATCATAAAAAAATCAAACATCAAAACAGGAATTTTTGAATGAAGCCTTTGTTGCTTATACATTTCGCGGAATATGTATAGATTATATCTTAGCTTAAGATATTTGATTCTTTTCCGAATTGTCGAAAAGAAAATAGTACTGCTCCGGCAGCCAACATAACCATTACTGCGAATGATAATGCAAACAAGAGATAGTCAATATTACCTGCAATTAAAGATTTGGTTGTAAGTACTATGTTTAAAATGGGCACACAAGCGGTTGCCATATTTAACTCAATCCCTGGAAAAAGACCAAGCATTGCCGGAATAATCACCACTATATTCAGCGGAGCAATAATACTTTGTGCTTCTTTAAAGGTCTTGGTATAGACCGATATCGGTACCATTATTCCAGCAAAAAATATCGTTAATGGGAGCAGCAGGAAAAAGAGATTGACAATAAATGTAGGTGTGAGTATGGCTGAGATTACTTCAAGAAGATTATCATCAGGAATCATATCCAAGAATTGAATGGAGAAAAAGAGCCCTAAAAGCGCCGAAAATGCTGCCATCAATCCTGAAAGAACAATGACTAACATTTTACCCACAAGAATTTTCCAACGTTGAACAGGGGTTGATAATAAGGTTTCAATAGTCCCCCTTTCTTTTTCTCCAGGAAATAAATCAATTGCCGGATACATACAACCCATAAATCCAAAAGCAATAAATATATATGGAAGAAACCCTCCAGCTAACTCTCCGATCATTTGCTGTTTGCTCGCTGTATTGTCATAAACAATGTCAAATGGAATGAGGGCTTGTTCATCTATGCCTAAGGCATCATATCGATTGAAGCGCGCCTCTGCCTCAATAATTTGCATGTAGCTTTTAGCTCGCTCAGAATGTCCCATTTTTGTTCGGTCAAGCGTCCATTTTACTGTTGCTTTTTTATTGGCATCAAGTTGCTGTTTTAGGTTAGGTCCATAAAAAAGTAAAAGATCTAATTGCTCACTTTCATAATCACTAAACATTTTTGAACTATCTCCCTTGTAGGATATTAGCTCTTTTGGTCCAAAAGAATTTGGAATTTCATTAAGCTTTTGAGCGAGGTAATCATCGGTATCGCCAATAATACCAATTTTAAATATTTTTTCTTCAGCAGAATCTGCATAGGATCCTGAAACAGATGTTACNANNTTGATNAGNACGGGAAATACGAGTAAAGGAATNACAACCATCATAATCATTGTTCTTTTGTCCCTTAAGGTCTCTTTGAGCTCTTTTTTAAAAATTTTGAAAATCATAATTAGGATTGAACGATGTTAATAAATGCTTGGGTAAGGCTTTTGTCTTGCATTTCTGAGCGGAAATCTATCATTGTTCCGTGGTGTTTTAGCACTCCATTATGAATNATTGCTAAACGATCNGATAGAAGGTCAACTTCACCCATAATATGGCTTGAGAAAATAACTGTTTTCCCTTGCTCTTTGCANGAGCGAATGAGTTCAATAATACTTTCTGCTGTAATGACATCAAGACCACTCGTCGGCTCATCAAAAATAAGTACCTCGGGATCATGAATCATGGTTCTACAAATGGAAACTTTTTGCTTCATGCCGGTACTTAGCTTACCGATTTTTTTATGCGCAAAAGCTTTCATGTCCAAAAGGTCATAGAGGTAAGCTTTTNTCTCTTTAAGTAGTGCTTTAGGNACATTATAAAGTGAAGCAAAGTAATCAATGATNTCATCCGCATTGAGTCTTGCGTATAATCCTGTTGAACCTGTTAAAAATCCAATTTTCATTCGAGCTTCTCGTGGATATTGAATGGCATCAATACCACAAATCTCCACATGACCAGCCGTGGGCTGAATAATAGTTGATAGCATTCTAAGGGTTGTTGTTTTCCCAGCACCATTTGGNCCAAGTAGAGAAAACACTTCCCCTGGGTTNCAGNCAAAACTCACATTTTCTACTGCAGTGGTGATATTTTCATTTGTATTTTGCTCCTTCTTTTGCGCTTTGCTAAGTGCAAATTCTTTCCTAAGGTTCTCTACTTTAATCATTTGATTTTTTTTAGGCTCCTGTTTTCTAAGGCAATGGCTTTATTTTTATTGGCCAGCTGACCACATGCCGCATCAATGTCTTTTCCTCGACTTCTTCTCACGTTTACGATGAGGTTTTTAGATTCTAAATAGGCAGCGAATTTCTCTACTTTTCCTGCTTCTGCTTGCTGAAATGGTTCTCCATCAATAGGATTGTATTCAATAATATTGATTTTACAGGGGACACATTTTGCAAATTCAGCAAGCTCACGCGCGTCCTCAATAGTATCATTGAATTGATNAAATATGATATATTCAAATGTAACTCTTGANCCAGTTTTTTCATGAAAATATTCTAATGCCTCTTTGAGTGATTGAAGGTTGTTGCTTGCATTTATTTCCATGATTTCGTTTCTCTTTTCATCATTGGCTGCATGCAATGAAAGGGCAAGGTTGAACTTGACTTCNTCATCTCCAAGCTTACGTATCATTTTATGAATTCCTGCCGTCGAAACGGTAATCCTTTTGGGAGACATCCCCAATCCATCTGTCGAGCATATTTTATCAATNGAGCTTAATACATTTTTGTAATTGAGAAGNGGTTCTCCCATACCCATATAAACAATATTTGATAGGGATTTTTCATGTCTCTTTTCAGCTTCTTTTTTGAGGTAATACACTTGNTCATATATTTCACCCGCAGAAAGGTTTCGCAAAAGCTTTAATTTACCTGTTGCACAAAACGCACAGGCTAAGCTACAACCAACTTGAGAAGAGATACATGCAGTCATTCTTCTTGGCGTTGGAATAAGAACACCTTCGACAACAGATTTTTCATCAATAGAAAAAGCGCATTTTAATGTTTTNTCATTGCTGAGTTGTTCATCTTGTAAAATGATTTTATCTATGGTGAAGTGTTGAGACAGAATATCCTGAAGGTTTTTTCCGATGTTCCTCATTTCAAGAAAAGAACCGGCATTCTTTTTCCAGAGCCACTCGTAAATTTGTTTGGATCGAAACTTAGGTATGTTCTTTTCTTCGAGAAAAGATTTTAATTCTTCAAGTGAAAGAGACCGAATGCTTGTGAGCTTTTTGGTCATAACGGAATTATCTATTCAGCATCACAGGCATGACAAGCATTAATATATCTTCGTTGTCATTATCCTTTGAAACGGGCGTTAAAATACCTGCTCTACTTGCTTCACTCATTGAGAGTTTTACCTCATCTGAATCTAAATTATTNAGCATTTCAACAATAAANCTTGAGTTAAATCCAATTTCTAGATCAGATCCATCGTAATTACAAGTTAGNCGTTCATTCGCTTCATTGGAAAAATCTAAATCTTCTGCAGATAGCGATAGNTCNGCACCCGCGAGCTTTAGTTTGATTTGATGGGTTGTTTTATTNGAGAAAATAGAAACTCTTTTGATTGAATTCAAAAGCTGAAGTCGGTCTATGGTTAAGACATTTGGGTTTTCTTTTGGAATAACCGCCTCATAGTTTGGNTATTTNCCATCAATCAATCTGCATACGAGTACGAGGTCGCTAAAAGTAAAAACTGCGTTTGATTCGTTGTATTCCAGAGTGATTTCTTCATCTCCCTTCAAATTCGCTTTCAACATATTTAAAGGTTTCTTCGGAAGAATAAAGTCCGAACTGTCTGAGGCTGAAGCGTCAGTTCTTTTATATCGAACTAACTTGTGTGCATCAGTTGCAACGAATATGATTTCATTTTTTGCAAATTGGCAGTACACTCCGCTCATAGCAGGTCGAAGCTCGTCATTTCCGGCTGCAAATAGTGTTCTATTAATGGCCTTGGAAATAATATCGCCAGAAACTTTAATGGTACTCTTGTTTTCAATCTTTGGAAGCTTGGGAAACTCATCCCCGCTAAAACCTACCATTTTTGATTTCCCGTTGTCATAAGCTACCTCAATATTGAAGGTTGCATTTACTTTAAAAGTACACGGCTGATCTGGTAAACTTTTTAAAACTTCAAGAACAAGCTTTGCAGGAACTGCAACTACACCATCNTCTTCAGTTTGAACAGAAAGCTTCGTAATCATTGTCGTCTCAAGGTCTGTTGCTGAAACAGTAAGCTCATTTCCTTTGATCGAAAACAAAAAGTTATCGAGAATCGGAAGGGTGTTGCTTGTACTTAAAACTCCAGAAATGCTTTGCAGGTGGCGTAAAAGGGTGGCGCTAGACGCNATAAAATTCATACAAAAATGTTTTGTACAAAAGTAACAATTCACACGATATAGGAGAAATCGTGAACGCTCAATTTTTGTTTGGCTTATTGACCTGAAAAATGTTTCCTTAAAAAGACCTTATATGCAATCCGTTGAATAATCGCTAATCCTATGTTATCATAGCTTTTTTCTTTTAGATCAACGATGTACAAAAGCTGTGGTCTGGGATTATCTCTTATTGTTTTATTTAAGNAATCAGCCAGGCTGTCGAGTGTTTTATATTTTTGTAAGTCCTCTAGATTTAAGATAATGCCAGAGAGCCAAAAGTCTTTAATAATTTGAGATAAAGTCTTAGATCGAAAATCATCCTTAAGCCAATAAGAGATCCATATTGACTCAAATTTTTCTAAATCAGATGTTGGTTTTGAATTATTCAATGTATTTTGCTTTCAGTTTGATTATAAAAGTAAGCAGCAAATGTTAAATCAAGAATTAAATNATTTATGTNCCTCTNTTCTAGTTGATATTGGCATTAAAATTAGCAACGAAAGAAAGTCAATATTGGAGGCTATTGCGCTTCAAATAGACCGTGATNTGCGTGATGGAAATGGGGTTAAATTGGTTTATTTGTGCACGCACAATTCTAGNCGTAGTCATTTNTCTCAGGTTTGGGGATGTNTTGCTTCAGTACTTTTTGGATATGAAGAAATTGAAACTTATTCNGGAGGAACNGTTGCCACNGCTTGTCATCCAAATACCATTNAGGCATTAAGTCAGCTAGGTTTTAAAATCACATGTNATGATNTAGAGGCCGAGAATCCGCATTATAAAGTATATTATTCTGCGCAAAATTTNATTGATTGTTATTCNAAAGCAAACACGGATAATGTCTTGCCGCAATCTGATTTTATTGCCATAATGACCTGTTCTGATTCGGATGATAATTGTCCATTGGTTCCAGGAGCGAAAAAACGATTCTCAACAACGTATGACGATCCTAAAGAGTTTGATGATGCTGCGAATGCTGTCGATCATTATAAAGAAAGAA
The DNA here is from genome assembly GCA_002683585.1 of Cryomorphaceae bacterium. The sequence continues at coordinate 12,029 of NYTQ01000018.1, read as the reverse complement.
GCTTACAGATTGCGCATGAGGCACTTTATACTTTTCAATATTTATCAAAGCTTAGTGCTAAGAAATAGATTTAAAAAGATTCCAAAAAGTATTTTCAGGTAGGGGAGCAGTAATAGAAATGGGCTCCTTAGTTGTAGGATGATTAAAGTCTAGTTTTCTTGCATGCAGACATATTGAGCCATCGTTATTTGATCTTTTTGCACCATATTTTAAATCCCCTTTTACGTAGCAACCTATCTTAGAGAATTGAGTTCTTATTTGGTGGTGTCTGCCCGTTTCAAGTTGTACCTCTACAAGATGGTATCGTTCGGAGGAGGATAATAATCGGTAGCTCAATATTGCCTCCTTTGCGCCTTTTGAATCCTTGGAGGTCACGTAGCTTTTATTCTGCTTCTCATTTTTCTTCAGATAATTCACAAGCTTACCCTCTGAATTTGGCGGTTTGTTTTCCAAAATCGCCCAATAGATTTTGTTGGTTTCTTTATCTCTAAACTGCTTGTTCATGCGTTCCAGTCCTTTACTGGTGCGCGCAAATAAAATAACACCGCTTGTTGGTCGATCCAACCGATGAATGACTCCGCAGAATACATTTCCCGGTTTATTATATTTTTCCTTTAGGTAGGCCTTTATGGTATCAGGCATTGTGGTGTCACCTGTGCGATCACCCTGTACAATTTCTGAAGATTTTTTATTGACGGCAATGAGATGATTGTCCTCATAAAGAATACTATTCAGATTCATTCGATTAGGATTTTATCTGCTTGACCTTTTTATTTCTTAGATAAGCGATGACACTAAATATCAAAAAGGATATTGTAGTGTACCATATCCAATTTGGGATGTCGCTGAGTCCGTCTCCTTGTGCATAAGAATGTAACCCGACAAGCACGAAGTTTACACCAAAAAACGTAAATAGTATGGCCGAATACCCCCAAAATGCCACCAAGTTAAAGGTAAATTTACTCTTCAATCCTGGAATAAATCGGAGGTGAAGAATCACTGCATAGACCAATACAGAAACTAAGGCCCATGTTTCTTTGGGATCCCACCCCCAATAACGACCCCATGATTCATTTGCCCATATTCCTCCAAGGAAAGTCCCAATAGTCAGCATAAACAGACCTATGGTCATCGTCATTTCCGAAACATAGGTGAGTTCATTGATATTTCTTTTGATAATTCCTGTGTTGTTTTTGGTTTGTATGGTATATAAAATGAGATTGAGTAAGCCCAATATACAGGCAAGTCCTAAAAAGCCATAGCTTCCCGTGATGACTGCCACGTGTATCATCAACCAATAAGACTTTAGAACGGGCTGTAGCGGCGTAATTTCTGGATCTAGAAGATTCATTTCTGTAACAAAAATCATCAACGCAGCAAGAATTGCAGTGCCCGCAATAACGACTGCGTTTTTTCTAGAAAAGAAAAATCCTGCAAGCATACTCACCCAAGCAATAAAGACAACAGCCTCATATCCGTTACTCCATGGAGCGTGGCCAGAAATGACCCACCTCATGGCTAAACCAGAGGCGTGAAATAGAAAAAGTCCAATTAACAAAGCGAACAGAATTTTTCGCGGAACTTTTAATGCATTTGTTGATTTTGATAACATTTCAATGAAAAAAAGAATGAGCATAATCAATCCTACAATTCCATAGCCTCTGTAGGTTCGCTTAAAAATATCTAGATCATTGTATGAGATTTCGAGATCTGCTATCTGTTTTGACGGAACAATATTTTTCGCAACTTTTCTTTGAATGGATTTGAGTGATTTAAGATTGATTTTGGCATTTTTCGCGTCCTCCTCGTAAATCGATTGAAAATAATTNAGTGAGGCAATCACNCCNGCTGAATCNACAGAACGTCTGACACTCATATTTAATGGCGAAGCCCAAGTATTGTTATTATCATTTGAGATAGGGATCAATTTCATATAGTCCCAGGATATAATGCCGTAGGTTACCTGAAATCTTTCATGNAATTTGATNATTTTTTTATCGAATTCATCTCGTTTTGATTCTAGTTTTTGAAAGCTTTTTGCGTACTCCTTCTCCCATTTAAATTTTCCCTGGGCATCAATAATATTTTCGTAAGCAACATGTTTTTCCAAACCAAGTCTACTTTGAAGCGCCCTTGCGACATAAATGATTTTCTGTTTCATCCAAAATGCTGGATACATGTGCATACTTACAATAGTTTGCACTGCGTTNTATGACTCAGACGCGTGNTTAAAAGACTTATCTCTGTGGACTTTTCTTAATAATTGGTCACAAAGTGTATGTGCAGGAATTATTCTTCCCTCATAGCTTTGGACCAATAAAGAGGCAAAATCCTCTGAATCTTCCTTTGTTATTATTTTAAANGTTTCNCCTTCAACAATACTTTCTTTTTTGNGGCCATCCTCTTCAGNATGATTATGCCCTGAATGGTCATGGGCCTCTGTATCTTGAGCAAATACTGAAGGGCCAAAACTCATTAACGATAGCNTGAAAACGAGTATTCCAATCTTTTTAGCATTGAGTTTTTTCAATTTAGTATTCAAAGATTTGAACCTTCCTGTCGGCGCAATGATCGATAAAATCATACCAATTGCCATCAGTAAATAACCAATATAGGTAATGTTGGTGCCCCATTTATCNTAGTTTACACTTAGAACGGTCCCTTCCTCATTTTCAGGAGTTTTAGGATCATCTAGCGTGTAGCTAGATTGAAAAAAGCGGTAGCCTTCATAGTCCATTACGTGGTTCATGAATATTCTTTTGTTAAATCTCTGCTGAAGATTTGGATCTATCAATGTTAACTCACTNGCAAATGACGANGGTGATTCAGAGCCTGGATATTTGTCGAGCTGGAAATCACGGCAAAGAATTTCATAAGGAATAGGTCGCCTAATCGATCCGTATTCCATCTGATATCTNAGCCCATCATACGAAAAGGTATTTGGAACAGGCACAGTTCCCATTCCACCTTCAAGAATAATGTCTTTTGGTTCTATACCTTCAGAACCTGACTCAACGCGCACAGTTAGGTAATCTTTTCCTCTGTTTTTGTTTCCAGAATGAATCAATTCCTTTTTTGCGTTATCAAAAACGTTTTTAATCACAAATTGNCTATTTCCAACNTGGTATAAGGTTGTTCTTTTTAATTCAGCCCANGCNCNAATTTCATATTCGATGTACATAGAATCATCAGGTACCTGACCAGTTTGCCTTGCTTTTTGCATTTCACTCATCGCTAAGGATCTCATTGGAACTGCTGATCGAATCATGAGCTGGTTTAAGCTGTCTTTGATATGAATGGACATTGCAACAGGAGTTCCACCGTATATAAGCGGAACACCACCGACCATCAACGATTCGCGCTCCCCGAGATAATGTGATTGCATTCCTTCAGTAACCACATCGATTATTTTGCTTGTAAATTTTGAATCTATGCGAAACGAATCGATACATTTTGATTTGAAATCGACATATGAGAAGGCGAATTCTTTATCATTTAATGAGCCTTTATAGCTGAAGTCATTTCCAGAATCATGTGTGTATTCAGATAAGAACCTCTTATATCCTTGCACATACTGAGAACTGGTGTCTGAAACTTTTAAAAGTATATGTGGGTCTGAGGTATAGATAAAATCAGCAGTTTTTCCTTCTCCAACAACCATGATGCCCTCAAAACCCATAAAACGCGTTACCCCTGAACCTAGTATAATAATGAGAAATGAAAGGTGGAAGGATAATACTGCGATTTTTTCCCTTTGAAACATTTTGTACCTGTATATATTGGCGATTAAATTAATACCTAGGAATAGCAATAAGATCTCAAACCATGTCCCATTGTAGATAAGAATTTTAGCCGCCTGTATACCATGGGTAGATTCTATAAAGGTTGCTAACCCAATGGCAACTAGGAAAACTAATAATCCCAGGGTCATGGCATACATGGAAAAAAGCTTGTCAATAANTGTTNTGAGAAATCTCTTCATCGGATGCAAAAATAAACATAACTTATAATAGAATGTTCTAATTGCTTATTTGAAATAAATATTTAACCCNNAANTTACTTCACACAATAATATTTGGGCTTTTAAACATTNATGGAGTCCGCGCTCCATCCGTAGACTGCAGGGTTTTTCCCACCCATTGGGCGAATGTATGAGGATAACTGTCCTCTATGATGAATGATGTCATTCAAGAAAAACCACATCATTTGGAACCTAGGCATTTCTCCGAAAGGTTTCCCACCAACGAGCAAATGAACAGTTTCTTTTTCCCACTTATCATCGTCATAGGTATCTAAAATATCTGTTGCCTCTGACCAAAGTGTTTGCATTTTATCTGCGAGCTCTGTTGGAGAAGCGAAAGGAAATGCGAGTCTTTCATCACAAGTGTCATTCTGCAAAATTACGCTGAAATCAAAAATGTGGGCAACAATGTGTTCGGCAATCTCATATGCGGTTCTGTTGATCGGGTGGGGGGTATATTCCAGCTTATTTTCCGGAATTGCTTTGATGGTATCAAAGGTAGCTTTTAATTCACTTTGGAAACAGGCTTTAAAAAATTCTAAATTCTTCATTTTGTGGTCTAGTTAAGCTACTAATTTAGGTCTTTTNGACTCATTTCTAATTACTTAAGTAACCACTTCTACAATAACTAAGTCAAATTCACTATGCACAGCTAAGTATAAATACGTAGGTGCTAAAATCTTCGTTTAGATGTCCAGAAATATTATTTTATATCCGCGATGCTTTATGTAACTTTGATAGCTTAACTTATTCTAAAATCATGTACGGACTTGTAAATAAAGCGATTAAAGATTTGGTTGTTGAAAATCATGGCCAAGAAAAATGGGAGGAGATTTGTACTGCCGTTGGATTTGAAGAATCGGATTTTATGTCAATGAGTCCATATCCGGATAAGTTGACGTATGACTTAGTAGGCGCAGCCAGTAAAATTTTAAAAACCGACGCTAATGCTATTTTAGAAGCATTTGGAGAATATTGGATACTTTATACAGCAGAGCAAGGGTATGGAGATTTACTTGACCTGTCGGGCTCATCTTTTACCGAGTTTCTGGGCAACTTAGACATGCTACATCTGAGAATTAATAACATGATGCCTGAGCTTAAAGCCCCTCTTTTTTCAACTCAAAATGAAACGAATAATTCTGTAGAATTGCGCTATAAATCTCATCGAAAAGGTCTAGTTCCCATGCTCTTAGGTTTGATCAAGGGACTAGGGAAAAGGTTTAATATGGTAGTTCAAATAGAAGAATTAACCGCACAGGAGTCGATTGAAAAAGGTTTAGTTTTTAAAATCACCTGGTAAATGAATCATAGCTTATATCGTGTCTAATATTGATATTTCAAATAATACAATTAAGAATCAGGACCAAGTAATTAAAATCTTGAACCTAACGAAACAGCTATGTTCTGTTNACTATGCTTTCGTTTATTTAAGNNATGCTGATTCAGATTANTTAATTACGACAGAGGGTGAAGCTTCAGGTTCCTTGGATAGTTTTTACGTTTTATACAAGCAAGTTACTTCTCAACGGATTGAAGTTTGTAAGGAAAATTTAGACCAATCGCTCTCATATTTTAGAGGTATTCCCATCTATAATAGTAAAAAAGAAGTTTTTGCTGCCTTATGCCTAGTGAATAAGGATTCCATTAAGCTTAATTCATTTCAAGAGGATGCTTTGAGTTTTTATATGAGCAGCCTATCAAATCCTCTTTCATTTCAGGTGAATAATATTCAAGAAAAGGATTCTAATTTTGAGTTGCTCCAGATTTGCACACCTTATTTTTTGGTTGTTGACGATACTTTTAAAATTNTNGAGGTGGGNTTGAATTTCCAAAAATCTGTTCCCGGTATTTCCAAAGGGTCGAGTTTGTTTCATTATTTCTTGCTTGATCGGGCAGATTCCTTAGATCAAAATAAATGCTCTGACCAGTGGTATCANAACATTCATTTTTTGGACCTTAAAGATGCATCACAAAGGTACAAGTGTTCAATACGGAAATTAAATGATTTGTACTATTTATGGGCTTCTCCAATTATAAATGCCAAGTTTGCCCTGAAGAATTATCATGTTACTGTGAATGACTTCCCAAACCATGATACAATAGCAGAATATTTGTTTTTGGAACAAACCTCTCGAAAGAGTTTAGAGGAATCTNGAGAGATNACAAATAATTTATTAGCNAAGAATAAAGAGGTTTCTCGAATTCAACAAGAATTAAAAGCAATCGCCAAATTTCCTGGAGAAAATCCAAATCCAATTTTAAGGTTTGATTTAAATCTCAATTTGGTATACCACAACCCGACGGCAGAAAAATCTTTTCTGGGTGATTTTGGCATAGCAGAAGNTAAGATTGAAAACGAGGAAGTAAGAAAAGTTATTTTAAAAATCATTAAAGATAACGAGCGCCATAAGCAGTTTTTTATTGAGGGAGACAAGCATTATTATTCTATTAATACGGCTTTGATCAGTGAAATGGGCTATTTGAATGTTTATGCGCATGACATTACCGAGTATCAATATCGAAACAAAGAGAATGAATCTGCCTTGAGAAAACTCAATGAACAACTTGAGACTCAAAAAGAGTTTTATGAATTCATTCTCAATAATCTTCCAGCCGATGTTGCTGTTTTTAANAAGGATCACCAATACGTCTTCATTAATCCAAAGGGNATTAAAGACGATGAGGTGCGCAATTATATGATTGGTAAGGATGATTATGACTACTGCAAACTCAAAGGAATCTCGAGTGATATGGCAGATGGCCGACGAGAATTATTTAATCGAGTTTTAGAGAATAAAGAAAGTGAAGTTTGGGTGGATGATCTTATTGACAGAAACGGTTATCGTAATGTGATACATCGATCGATGGGTCCTCTATTTGATGAAAATGGGGAGATTAGAATGGTAATTGGTTATGGGACTGAAATTACGCAACGGGTTATTGCAGAAGAGGAAAATGTAAAGCTATCTCTGGTAGCCAAAAACACGAATAACGGCGTACTCATGTTGAATAAAGAGATGCGCATCACGTGGGCAAACCAAGCGATGATTGATCGATCAGGTTATTCTCTTGAGGAAATGCTGGGTAAAAACCCTCGGGAATTTATTTCATCCAATGAGCTTTCTCCTGAGATGAGTAAAATTCAAAAGGCAGCTGAGCAAAAGAAGAATATTGAGGTCGAAGTAATGCAAACGAGCAAAAAAGGTACCGATTATTATGTTGCATTAAACCTCCANCCACTTTTTGATATCACGGGCAATCATTCTGGCTACATGATTGTTGAATTTGACATTACAGATCGGATTAAAAATGAGAAAACAATTCAAAGTTTAAATGTTAATCTTGAACGTTTGGTTCAGGAAAAAACAGCTAAAAACATGGAGCTCGCCTCATCTTTGCGTGACCAAGAGAAAATGGTAACCATCGGAGAGCTGGCATCCGGTGTGGCACATGATTTAAACACACCCTTAGGAGCAATTAAAAGTGGTACGGATAATGTTAGCTATACCCTTGATATCTTGTTTAAAAAAATCCTTCCGTTATGTTCCTCNGCNGAAATTGAATATGCCTTTAANAGAACCATAAACACCTCTTTTGAATTGTTTATTGGNGGTGTTCAAATGAAAAAAGAAAAAGATCTCTTTTTAGAGATGTTTTCCAAACTAAACTTGCGATTTAACAGTAATGAATTGAATGAAATCGCAATGCTTTTGGTTAAAAACCGTCTTGCTGTTTCAGATAAAGAGGATGTGTCTTTTATTCTTAATTCAAGGGATCCATTACTTCTATTGAATTTAATGTACCACGTTCATTTGGTTTTTTCATTTATTCANACAATTGCTAATTCAGGAAGCCGAGCTTCCCAAGTAGTGCAAAACCTTCGGCTCTTTATACGTGAAAAAAGAAATGCGGAATTGGGAACCGTTAATATCAAAAACAATATAGAAACAGTATTGAATATTTTTAGTCATAAAATTCAAAATCGTGTTGATTTAACTGTGGATGTAGATCCTAATATTCATGTCAAAGGTTTCGATGTAAGGTTGTTTCAGTTATGGTCCAATCTGATAAAAAATGCTTTGGAGTGCATGGAGGATCAAAATGAAAGGATGCTGAAGATTTATTCTGAGATAAGTCCTTCTGCTTATACTATCACAGTTGAGAATAATGGTCCAGAAATCGAAGGTGAATTCAAAAGAAAAATATTTAATAAGTTTTATACCACCAAAGGAAAGCGCGACGGTTCAGGTATGGGATTAAGTATCGTGAAAAATGTTTTGGAAGAGCATCAAGGGAAAATAGATTTAAAATCAGATGCGATATCAACAAGGTTTATTATTAAGTTTAATAGAATCAAATGAGTCTAATTAACAAAGCGGTAATTTGTATTGATGACGACCCAATGATTCTTCAAGTCCTAGGTTTTCAATTAGAGAAATTCATAGACGCCTCAGATACCCTTATTGAATTATATACCAATCCATCTAAAGCCCTCGCCGATATCAAAGAGTTTGTTTTTGATGANATAGAAATTGTTTTTGTGATTGTTGATTATCAAATGCCTGANATGTCTGGCGCNAANTTNATTCGTTCTTTAAAACAAAGCCANCCCAANTTACCATGTATTATGTTGTCTGGTCAAGCCAATCCCTCTCAGGTTCTCGATTTAGAGACTGAAGGTTATTTAGAGGCTTTTATTTCCAAGCCATGGGAGGAAGCACAAATTCATGATTTAATTAATAAATTANCNAAGGAGAAAAGNAATGAGTATTAATTTNAANCNTCAATCTTTTGGCNNACAATTAAATTTTTTCGGANTGAAAAAAATATTTTTTGTGGTTTTATTAGGTTTCCCCATTTTTATTTTTGGTCAANATTTTTCAAAGCAAGATCAAAATGANATAGATCGTTACAACGCAATAATAACGAATCCCAATAGTNCNGATACGGCAATTGCACATTCCTATTTAGAATTATCATCTCTGCTATATGTCTCGAATATAGATACAATGATTCCCTTATGTAATAAAGTGATTGAAATTGTTAGTCCAAGGCTTGCTGAAGGTGCAGAAGAAATGGAAAGAATTGAATTGTTAAACCTTCATTCAGGTGCCTTAAACAATATTGCAGTTGTTTATATGACATATGGAGAGATTGACAAATGTTTAGATTACTTGGAGCAAAGTCTTGTTATCGTTCAAAAAACAGAGGATAAATATCAGATTGCGACAGCTCTTAATAATATAGGTTACGTTCTAAACGATCAAGGTAATATTACGAAAGCCTTGGATTATTATCGCCAGAGTTTAGATATTTCAAAGGAAATAAATGATAAAACTGGTATTGCTACCCTTCTTAATAATATCGCCTCTATATATAAAGAGCAAAATAATTTGACAAGTGCTTTAGATTATTATCAAAGAAGTCTTCCCTTGCTTCAATCAGAAAACAAACTACAAAGTATTTCAGGAGTTTACAACAGTATTGGTTCGGTTGTAGAAAAGCAAGGGAATAAAAAACTTGCGATGCAATATTATCTAAAATCACTAGATATAGCGCAGAAAATAAAAGATAAAAGAGGTTTGTCAAATTGTTANAGCTCNNTGGCTGGACTATATGGTNTAAATAATATTGACAGCTCTTTGATTTATCATAAAAAGAGTTTAGCGCTGAGGAGAGCGTTAAATTTTAAAGATGGTATTGCAATTTCAACGATCAATATTGCCGAGATTGAATTCAAAAGAAACAATTTGGCCAAAGCCAAACCATATGCACTAGAGAGTCTTCAAATTTCTCAGGAAGTAGGTTATCCTCGTAATATTCAGAAAGCAGCAAAGCTCCTTAGTGAAATTTATGAGCAGGAAAAAAAATATGGTGAAGCACTCAAAATGATAAAGCTGCATATCCAGATGAAAGATAGTTTGGACCTTGTGCAAAATCAAAAAGCTTTAGTTGAGCGAAAGGCGGAATATGAATATGAAACAAAAAAGAAACAAGATGACCTTGAGCATGATATTGAAATCGCTGTAAAAGATGAAAAAATTAAGAGTAAACAGTCTATTACCAACTTACTAATCATTCTCCTTTGCGCAACAGCGCTTTTCGTCGTAATTCTTATTGAAAGATTGATTAAAATTAATAAGCTTAAGTCGAAATTAATTGAGAAGAATTCCGAAAATGAGGAGCTCGTTGTTAATCTTGAGTCAACTGTGNAAGANCGAACCTTAACGCTTAAGGAGTCTTTTAATGTGATTGAGGAAAAAGAAAAAAATTATAGTGATTTATTGGATAAGTCTTCTGAGATGATTCAAATGCTGAATACCGAAGGTAAAATTACGTANGTAAATCAGGCTTGGTTGGCAAATATGAANTTNGATAGGCTNGAGGAGGTTNTAGGCAGGCCTATTGTCGAGTTTTTTAATCAAAAAACCTTAGANGAATTNCAGTTGATTATGCCTAAGCTAATGCAAGGTGANCTTGTTGAGGATTTAGAGTGTCANTTTATTTCNAAGGAAAATGCCGAGATAGCNTTGAAGGGTCGNGCAAGACCGATACTTAAGGATGGAAACTATAGNGGTTCTCAGGCCTTTTTCTTTAATATAACAGAGGTCCAAAGAGCAAAGCGGGAGAGGGATCAGATGACCAGCTTTAAGCAAATAATGCTCAACATCACGACTGAATATATCAATGCACCTATTTCTGAAATAGACGATGTAATTAATACCTCTTTACTAGAGATTTCAGAATTTTCTTCTGCAGATCGGGCTTATGTTTTTAAATATAATTTTGAGGAAGAAATTTGTTCGATTACCCATGAATGGGTTGGNGAGGGTATACCCTCGCAATTAGAAGAGTTGAAGGCGATGCCTTTTTCAAAAGTCCCCCATTCTCTAAAAAAGCATTCAAAAGGCGAGTTTGTTGAATTTCCTGATGTTTCAAAAATTAGAGACAAAAGAATCTTCAATGTGCTAAATGAGGAAGGTACGCAAAGTATGATCTCTATACCGATGATGCATAATGACAAAGCAATTGGTTTTATCGGTTTTGATATCATGAAGACCAAAAGGGAGTTTACGGCAGATGAAAAAAATCTTTTGTGGATTTACTCTCAGGTGTTGGTCAATGTATTCAATAGAATAGCTTNTATTGAGGAGCTGCAGACTACTAAAAATGAGCTTGCGGAGATCAACCTATCTTTAGAGAAGAAGGTTTTTGAAAATACCAAAAAGAATATGGATTTATCTCGCTCNATAATGGAGCAGGAGAAGCTTGTGACCATTGGAGANATTTCTGCTGGGATTGCGCACGACCTNAANACTCCATTGGGNACNATACGGGTTGGGGCTGACAACATAAATTTCATCTTAAGTAGTTTGTTTAATGGTTCCATNTGTGATTTTACTAAAGAGGAGCTCGNACACATTTTAAATCATGTGGAGAAAAATAGAATTGAGATGTATGTGGGAGGTCTTCAGATGCGAAAAGAAAAGGCAGAAATGCTTGAGTTTTTGAATGCCTCTGTAAGCGGTAAAATACCCGATGCATTGGCTGAGATTTGTGACTTATTGGTTAAATGTCGATTTAATACTTCTCAAGAGCATGAGATATCAATGATTTTATCGAAACCATTTGCAAAAGAATATTTACAGATTATGAACCAACTTCAAATGGCTATGGCTCAACTTGAAACGATACGAAAGTCCAGTGACAAAGCAGTAGGAGTCGTTCAAGATATGAGAGCATTCATAAAGGGTGAAAATGTTCTAGAGCAAAAGATGATTAATTTGAGNGACAATATCTCAACCGTTTTNGGNGTATTTAATTACGAAATTAGTTTGCATGTTAATCTCGTTTTTGAGGTAGATTCATCAATAGAATTTATGGGGTATGACATTAAGCTTTTCCAATTATGGTCCAATATTGTTAAGAATGGTTTAGAAGCTATGTCTGAGCAAAAAGAGAGGTATTTTGGCATCTTTGCGGAAAGAAAAGAGGGGCAGCTAAA
>NYTQ01000017.1 GCA_002683585.1 Cryomorphaceae bacterium | reverse complement strand
GGTTGTTGTTACTCTAGGTCTTACGTTGCTTATAGGTCTCCCTATAACTTACTGCCTAGTTTATTAGTCTAGTAGATGAGGATAATACTCTTGGACATCTTCAATCAATTCATCAACTGTTAATTTGTCAATATCATTTGAGAGATAATCATATAACATTGCCATACAATCTTTCATGTCTAAACCATCAATTACCTCTTGCACATAATTGTTTTGGAGTTCATCTCTATCGATGATGTTTGGTGTGATAGTGTTCATTAGTTAGAAAGAAATGGTGAATTGAGTGTTATCAGGGCGGATGAAGTCTGCTGCACTTTCTAGTTGATCAGCAGTGAAATTACGTGCATCAGTTGAGTTCCATAATAGAACACCGATGATAGCAATGAGAAGAACTTTCATGAGTGATGATGTGAATTAGTTGAGATCTGCTTTGAGTAATTTATAGCAACGATCTGCTTCAGTAAGAACATTATCATCTAATTCATCCCATTCAACATATTCATAGGCACCACGATTAGTTTCATAACTACCATCTTTATAAAGAGGATGATACATTAGAATGGTTTGATGATTGCCGTCTAATGTATAAGTGCAACCATTAACTTGTGAGATTAAAAAAACCATTTGATTGTAGTGTGTGGGTGCTTACAATACTACTACATTTTGGAGGCTTCAGTTACTTACATCATACATTTTTCGTCATATAAGTCTGATATTGTTCTTGTGTGAAGAGATTACCATCAACCCAGATAAAGTCTTCTTGTCCTAAACAAGAATCACCACAATCTTCAAGTTCACCATCAACAAGAGTTGCCCATCTGCGGGGAAGAACTGTTATCATTGCTTCCTTATCTTTCTCTAGATTCTTTGCACATAGTTCATAAACATAATCATATAAATCACCTCCCATCTGTTCATACCAATAAGTATCAACTGCTTCAATTCTGTCTCCTTCATATAAACAATCATCTTCTAATTCAAATTCAAATGCCTCAATAGTGATAAATTCTGCTTTACCAAATTCAAGTGTTTCAGTCATTGTTGAAGTAGTCATTTTATTTGTTTGTGGGATGTGCTTACAATACTAGAACAGTTTGGGGGCTTCAGTTGTATGACCCCTAGGAAAAGATATATCCATTGTTGAAATCTTCAGTTTTAAATACTTTCTCTCCATTGATTGCACCTGTAAACTTTCTTACATACCAGGCAAAGTCTTTCTGAAATACTCCTTCTCCAGCAACACAAAACTCATCACAGAGTGCATTCAGTCTGCTCTTTGTTGTTTTTGATTGATAACCACCATCGAAGATCATCATATCAGTATCAGTAATTTCAGCAATCAAATTATCATGAAGGAAGACAGAAGTAACAACAACTTCTTTACCATCATTATAAAAATTGATAACCTTTGTGTTACCACATTTCCAGTCAGTTTCAGACTTAATTGCGGCAATCATTTGTTGTTCAATTTTGCGGGTCATAATGTTTGTGAGTTGTGTGGTTACAATACTAATACAGTTTGGAGGCTTCAGTTACTATACCTCTGCAAGTTCTTGTTGTTGTAACATTAATTGCTCTTCTGTAACCTCATCCACACACTCTTGAATCACAGTGTAGATGTAATCTATCTGACCAACATCATCAAAGATACGTGCAACCAGTGCAGGATCTTCTACGGTATTAACATAATCAAACTCACCATCTTTATCCTTTAAATGACAATCATTCTTGGTATAAATCCACGCGGCACAATGTGCATCTTCTCCCTGTTCTTTGATCATCGATGATACTCTGTCTTGGAGTTGCTTGAGAGTGTAGTTCATTTTTGTTTGGAATTGAAGTGAATGAAGATACGTTTTAATTAATGACATAAATCACGCAACATCTGCCATTGCCATATAACAATTTTCACTCGCATACTTAACAACTCCATCAGCATCTTTCAGTCCAATGAATGATACCAACCCATTGAAACATTTAACATCAACAACCTCATAACNNTTGTTGTTATCATCNNCAACTTTGCATCCTTTGATGTGCTTTAGGATGGATTTTGCTTTGATGCTATCATCTTGAATCATAATTCAGAAGTGAGTGAAGATTACTTACAGACCGTTGAAATATTCATGGAGTTCAGCATAATACTGTTCTTCAGTATCAAACTGTCTTCCATATATCACACAAGGAAATGTTTTCTTTTGAAACATTGTTGATGAAACCTTACAATCAGTTTCATCATAACCCATTTCTATTAGGTTTTGAACATAGGGATTTGTATTACTCATACAACTACTACATTTTGGGAGCTTCAGTTACTATACCTGTGTAAGTTTGTTTGATTGCATCAGATTTGAAACGTCTGCATAACTTAAACAACAGTTTCAAATCATCTGCAATCTCATATCTAAACGAATCAGATTCAATCACAAACTTATCATCTTCTAACCATATTTGTGGAAGTTTGTTTTTGTAAATTGGAAAATCGTCAATCATAAGATTGTTGTAAGTTGCTATTGTGGTGGTCAAAGTGATGCTATAATTGATTGACGTGCCTGCATTGCAGTGAATTGATTGGAAAATGTAGCAATCTTGGTCATATCATCTGCCCAATAGATTGCCCACTTATGTGAACCAAATACACCCTTAACTTTGATGGGGTTGTTGATACCAAGTGGATAAGGTTTCATGATGAAAAGTAATAAAAAAAGAGAGGGAATTACCCCTCAGAAAGGATTAGTCCAGTTATCATATTGTGAATTGGTGATACTACCATCCTTACAAAGAAAATCAGTATAATTGTTCCATTCTTCGCGTTTGGCACATACATCACCTTTGAAAGATGGTTCGTTTTCAATCATATCTGACCACAATTGGCGGAAGTCAGATAGAACTTGTATTTTAGTCATTTTAGTCATTTTGTGGTGTGTGGATTGTGTTCCTACACTACTACTACATTTTGGGAGCTTCAGTTAAAATAACTTAGTAAGTTGTTCTCTTGTTGTTCTCCTAGTGCATCCTGAGTAATACGAATTGAATCAGGATTGGTGTCTGTTGTGATACAATTTCTTCCTAAAATCTGTGCTGCTATTGCTGTTGTTCCACCACCACAAAATGGATCAAGAATCCAACCATCAGCAGGGCAAGATGTCTTAATGATTCTTTCCAATAACTTCAACGGTTTTTGTGTAGGATACTTTCTCTTATTCTTCTCACTTCTACTGATATAATATACATCATCCCATAAGTTTTGAACAGGAACTCCCTTATTGTCTTCAAGGTAAATCTTCTTATATACCGTATTCTTGCCGTAATGTAGTAAGTTAGCATTAGCAAGTTCCATCAGTTGATCTTCACTCATTCGCCAACCATAATGGGGATTATATCCTCTGAACTCAAACATTCTGCCTACTCTGCTCTTCTCTCCTGTGGTCTTTGCAAGAGCATAATATCCTTTCTCATCCTGATTCTTGAAACTATTCTTCTCATACTTTGCATCTAGATCACTATACTCAACCTCAAAATATGGGTTGCCCTTTCTGATAACAAGGATTGAGTCCACTATGTTACCCCAACCGTTTTTGATATTGTTCTTAGGACCGCTACGTTTCCAACTGATGTTAGTATAGAAATTATCCCTAATCTCTCTGTCTATATGACTCAATACTAGGGCATTTCCTATGAAGTTGTTGTGCATATACATCCAACCATTACGGTTGAGTTTCTGATATGCTGCATTGATAATCGTTGCATACCATTGAATATAATCATCAAACGATTCCCAGTGGTCAGAGAAACTTTTCTCTGAACCATCCTCCTCCTGCATCTTAAAATCACGTTGCAATCCGAAAGGTGGATCCATATAAATTAAATCAAATGTCTGGTCAATTTCAGACATTTGCTCTGCTGATTGTTGTAATACCTGAATAGACATATATCAATAAGAATAAACTTCTGCACCCGAATCTTTCACAAGTTGAGCAATAGAATCCTGTTGTAATTTTACCACAATTTGACTGTTTTTGTTAGCCCTGGATAAACCTAGGAATGCATTGATTCCATTGTTGGAAGTAACACGAATCCGTAACCCTGTATTGATAACATAGTTCCCGTTCTTAAATACAATCTTACGGGAAGATTTAGCACCTCTGCCTGATACCAACTCAGGAGTATATCCCATCTTGATTGCAGTCCATACAGGATGATCCTCAGATTTGAAAATATAAACCTCTTTGGATTGTGTGTCATTGATTACAACATCATAACCGGATTGCTTACTAAAAATATCAACCAACATCGAAACTAGCGTATCTCTATCAATACTTTCAAGAGCAGATTCACACAGGTCACTGAAATCTTTACGCATAAAGTCCACTGCTACTTCTCTCAATTGTTGAGGCATTTCGCGGTGTTCCTTAACATCACTCAGAAACTTATCAAAGTGAGTTTTAAACATTCCATTGTAAATTGATGTGTTAGCATAATCATAGGAACCGTTTTTGATCCCTTTCTTATGCTTAATGCTGATACACTTATCACCTGCCTTTGCATCTGCTTTCTGTGTTGTTCCACCATAATGCTCAACCTCTTGATCATATCTATCAAGAGTGTTTAAGAAAGCAATGGTATCTAGTTCGTTCTGAACACCATCATAGTGAACAGAACCATCAGTTTTGAATCCCATGATTTTGTGGCGGTGTTACAATACTAATACAGTTTGGAAGCTTCAGTTACTTACTCTTACGCTTTTTGAGTTTAGATATAAAGTTTTCTGCACTTTGTTTGTTTCTACACGTCTTCATCTTACAGTTATCATATACTACCACATATTTCTTGCTATTTGCAACAGGCACAGCAGCAATACTCCATTCTTTATCAGTGACCCATCCTATTTGCGGTTTTGGTGATAGGATATCGCTATGAGTTGGTTGCTTCATTATCATTTACGAACTACACTATCATACAACTCACCCTGCTCAAATACAATATCAACGCACTTCTGAAGTGCGCGGGCGGTTGATACTCCAACCTGTGAATAAACAGGCACACAGCAGAATCCAAAAGTCTTGTTTTCTGCTAGACGTAACACACGCCCGATTGATTGGGTCATTTCTATAGTATCCATATTACGCATAAAAATGACACCTTCGAGTTGTGAAATGTTGATACCTTCTGAAAGAATAGAGCGGTGAAGAACAACAAATTTCTTATCTGATTGGCGTCCCCAAGCGTTCAGAACCTCAAAGAACTTCTCTCTAGATACTTTCACCCCATCAATGATTGCACCTGTCTTGCTCGTAATGTAGAGGTAGGAATAACCCCGGTCAGTAAGTTGTTGTGCAAAATCTGTCAGGAACAGGTTCTGCAACTGGCGCGTAGTCTTGGCACAAACAAGAACCTTATCGATAGAGAGTTCGTCAATGGTTGACAGAATGTTGTTGCTCTCAAGGTAAGGTGTAACCGACTTTTTGTCTACCTTATCCATTTCGATGACTTTCACTTTTGGTGCTACGATGTAACCGCCATCTACCAGTTCAGGTGCAGAAACCCGACAGATGATGTTACCATAAACCTGGACATCATTCATTCCTGGTTTGTTGATAGTGATAGAAGTCT
>NYTQ01000003.1 GCA_002683585.1 Cryomorphaceae bacterium | reverse complement strand
GAAATCGCACAAAGCTGCGGTTCTAGCGGGAAAAATCCTGCTAAGTTTTGGATGCATGCAAACATGTTGAATGTAAATGGAAAGAAGATGAGTAAATCACTTGGTAACTTCTTTTTACCGCAAGAAATTGTTGAAGGTGCTACAGATCTTTTTGATAAAGCTTATTCACCTAATGTGTTGCGCTTTTTCATGATGCAGTCTCACTATCGAAGCACTTTAGACTTAACACAAGAGGCATTAAACGCCTCTGAAAAAGGTCTATCTAGACTAACAGAAGCCATAGAAACACTCGAACAAATTACCATAGCAGATAAAAGTTCGTTTGATGTATTGACAATAGTGGGTTCGTTTTATGATGCGATGAATGATGACTTTAATGCACCTATTTTAATTGCCGGACTATTTGATGCTGTTAAAAAAATCAACCTCATCAAAGATGGAAAAGAATCCATCTCAAAAGAAGACCAAAAATTCCTTTTTAAGGAAATGAATGGCTTTGTGTTAAATGTATTGGGCCTGATGCTTGAGGACGATCAAAAAGATAATAGATTGAACCCAGTTATGGATCTAGTTCTTGAGCTCAGACAACAAGCAAGAGCGAATAAAGATTGGTCTACCTCAGATTTAATTCGAGATGGCTTAAAAAATTCGGGTATTTCTGTAAAAGACGAAAAAGATTCTACAAGCTGGAAATAGTCTAAAAAAGCGAAATTATGTAAAAATCAAGTTTTTTATTTTAAAAATTAGAATTATCTTGGTTGAAAACAGTGCAGATGAAAGAAGAAGCAAGTGAAAATTTAAAAGAAATAAAAATCAGTGATGTAATCGAAAAAGTTCGCAGTTTGAACCCTGGCGAGTTTAGTAAAATGATTATTGACTCGAATGAGAAAGTTGATCGACGTGATTACTTTTTCGTGAAATACAGTGCCAATTCGGCCCAAAGGGAATCCCTCAAATTATCATTCCCAGTATATGCAGCCATCTCTGATAATCTGTCAGAAATTGTAGGTGGAGATGCTAAACATGGTGAACTTGCATTATTCCCTTCTGAAAAAATAATTGATACCCTTTCAAGTAATTTTCAAATAGAACCTGAAACTGACCCGCTCGGATCTGAGGCGAATTTTAATTTCCCGCTAGAGGAAACCGGAGGAACGGTTAATCCTAAACAAAAAAGCTATTTTATTGCGGATAGAACATATAGAGAGCAGTGTAATCCTTGTACGGGAAATAAATTAATCACCTGTGATGATTATGATTGTGAGGGGAGACATAATTGGCCCTGTGTGGATTGCAATGCAAAAGGAGTTATACAATGTCACGGTTGTGGCGGTGCAAAACGGGTTGATTGTGGCACATGCAACGGATCAAAAAAGGTAACCTGCAGAAGCTGTGGCGGTGACGGAAAAAAAGTAGATAAGTTAGATACTCTGAGCGCTGTTAGTAGTAATACAAGATCAACACGAGTTGTCAAGAAAACATGCTCGGCATGCTCAGGTAAAGGGCAAAAGCCCTGCTCAAATTGTTCTGGAGGGAAAGTAACATGCAGTACTTGCAGTGGCGCTGGAAAATTAACCTGCTCACCGTGCGGTGGACACAAGAGTATTACTTGTTCTAAATGTTATGGGGACAAAGAAAGATATGGGATGATAGACTGTCCTCAATGTAAAGCTCAAGGGGAAATGGGATACATTTCATATGTAAGAACGACAATTCACAACCATGATACCCAAAAATTATTTGTAAGCCCGAGCGGTTTAGCTGATGTTTCAGATGAGGAAGTGATGTCATTTGCAAACACTCAAGGTGATACACAAACTACAATTATAAACATCAACTCAAATAAACAAAATGACCGTGACGAATATGGCAAAGACTATTCTGAACAGTTGATGAGTAGTTTTGGACTCTCATTAGACAGCTTCAATAAAATACTCAAAGAGGATACATATTACCAAGTAATTCCATGTGTTCAAATAAAATATAAGCATATGCTTACAAATGAAACACTGGAACTGAGTATCATCGACTTTTTTGGTAATGCCAAAATCAAGTTTCACAAAGAAGCTGAAGCCGTATCAACTGATATGAAAGATAAAGGCAAAAAGCTTGGGCGATTCTTTGGTAAACTTTTTAAAACCAAAAAGTTTAAGGCACAAGATGATAAATTGAAAGAAATTAAACTAATGATTTATCTCGCCAAAGCGGATGGTAAAATTGAAGAAGAAGAGAAAGGGTTCCTTGCTGAAAGTATCAATTCCATAGAAGGATTTACTTCAACTGAGAAATCTGAGTTCTTTAACCTTATGAATAATCCTAACCCACCGGCCTTAACGAAAGAAGATGTAACTTTCTCCTCAAAGGAAAGACTGAATGAAGTAATTGCCAAGCTAACCGGGTTGGCCGGCAGTGATGGAGAAATAGATAAAACGGAACAGGAATTATTGAATAATATTATGGCCTTGAACGAATAACCAAGGTCTGACGAAAGAGAAAAAAGCCCTTTAAAAGGGCTTTTTTTTTGATGAAAAAGTACATTAGCATAATTGATCCGTTTGAATCCCTTTTAATGCTGAAACAACAAATGAAAAACTTGAAAACTAAATTAACTTATTATGGCCACGCTTGTTTCCTAATTGAATTTGGAGGAAAAAAACTATTGTTTGATCCTTTTATATCAGGAAATNNNCNCTGNAAGGATATNGATATAANTNCNATNGANGCNGATTANATATTNCTNACNCATGGNCATCNAGATCATGTTTTNGATGCTGAAGCGATCGCNAAAAATACGGGTGCNAGNATNATTTCAAATTTCGAAATTGTTTCTTGGTACGAAGGNAAAGGAATTNNTGGACATCCNATGAATCACGGAGGNAAGTTTGACTTTGACTTTGGNACNGTNAAATATGTGAGTGCNATNCACTCCTCNGTGCTNCCNGANGGAACATACGGNGGNAANCCAGGNGGATTTGTNATCTGGAATNATNATTCCTNNTTCTANATGGCAGGAGATACTGCACTTACNTACGANATGAAGCTNATTCCATTATTGTGTCCTAAANTAANCTGGGCGGCACTGCCNATTGGCGATAATTTTACGATGGGAATTGAAGANGCNNTNATGGCAACTTCCTTTATTGATTGTAAAAATATAGTCGGCTGTCATTATGATACATTTCCTATTATCGAAATAGACCAAAATATGGCGCAATCAGCATTTAAATCTGAAGGCATTGATTTGCAGCTTCCTGAGGTTGGAGAAACCATCAGCATATAACTTCATATATTTTGAAGCATTTAGATAAAAACCTGTCGGAAATCACGAAAAACGGCTTAAAATAGTCGGTTTTCGTTCAAAAAATCGATTTTATCTCGAAAAACCAAGCTATTTGTGAGAATTGTATTACACAATAATAAAATGACTGATTTTTATTAAAAAAGGGGNAAATAGAGTCAAAATTGATTAAAATCATTAAAAAAAGATAAGAAAACAGATAAAAATAGCTTTTTTACTGTTTTTTGACTTACCTCATTAAATGCTTATAAATACTAACCAAACACTTTTTTCAAAAGCGCTGTTGTTCTAGCAGCAGGATTTTTTCGGATTTCTAGCTCTTGCTTTGCCACCTGAATAAATAGGCCATCAATCGCTTTGTCAGTGGTATATGCTACAAGGTCTGGATTGACTTTTTCGACAAATGGAATTTTATTATAGGCATTAAATAATTTTGCCCATTGCGCGGTAGCACCTACCTTATCCAGAGAAGCTTTAATGATCGGGCTGAATCTATCCATCAATTGAGCACGAGTCGAATTGCTCAAATATACTGTGGCAGCATCATCGGCTCCGTTCAAAATATTCACGGCATCTTTCAATGTCAGGTTCTTAATGGCACTCACAAACAATTCTTTTGCACTACCGGCAGCGTCCTCGGCTGCGCGATTCAATGACTCTATTGTCGCATCTACTTTTTCCCCTTGGCCCAGCTTTCGGAGCTTCGCCTCAACCTTTTGCGCTTCTTTAGGAAGCATTAACTTAATTTGATCGTCTTTGAAATAGCCATCCTTAACAGATAGCTTATCGACCCCTTTTTCAATACCTTTATTTAAGGCTTCCTTGAGACCTCTCCCGACCTCATCTTGATCAAGGCCCCTTGTCCCTGGAAGAGAAACATTGTTTTTTTCAAGTCTTTTCTTAAGGTTTGGAAGTTGAGCATTACTAGAGAATGCAATTGATGTGATGATAAGCAGAGGGAAATACAAATGTTTTTTCATAGGAATAAATGTCGTGTTTTTATTTCTTATGCATAAAACATACCAAGAATTTAATTCAAAGAAAGTCTTTAGGTAAACACCTTAGTTTTCACANCCCTCTATGCATTGTCCATTCGCATATAACCTTTTTGCATCAAGCTCTCCAGTGAAGGTCCAAAACACTTGCTCACCATTGAGCTGGTCGTTTTCATATTGGCTTTCGAAGTTTAANGCTCCATTTAGATACCAAGCTCGGCAGGGACCGTTTTTATCTCCATCNACATAAGTGAATTCGTATTGTATTTTTCCCGTGTAGAAGTAATATTTCCAAAGGCCATTTGGGACTCCATTTTCATATGTCCATTCATATTGGATGTTCCCATTTTTGTATTCTNCGTATACCAATCCCGAATATGGCAAGGAATCCTTTTTCTGAATTACAACATCAGGCAAGCGATTAAAATCAATGTTGGTTTGTTCAACATGGATGCGGTCCTGAGTATAAACCACACTCGTCAGAAAAAGAAATAAGAAGATGCAGCTATAATTAATCTTCATAGTACATCGTATTTTGATTAATNCTAAGATAGAAAAAAAACATTGTAAGTCGAATATAAAATGCTGTAAATGAATATTAAAGAATTTATTTTGGGNTCAGCACAGAAGCAATGACCACCTCTTTTATAAGGATCAAATTATCCTAAGGCCAAACATATTGTAGGAAAGACCGAAAATAAAGGCGAATAAAACCTTAATCATATGCTTTTGAGCTACTTTTATAAAAAATATAAAATGAAAAAAAGTGTTTTTATAATTTGTATAATGGCCTTAACGGCATGTAAATCTGTTCAATACTATGGTGAAAAAGTTAATGCAGAAAACNTAGTGCAATATGAGTCNGTGAAAGATCGTGCTTTTGAAGAAGGTAGAATCACAACCAGCATAGAAGGAACTATTTTAGAAACATGTGCAAAGAAAGGTTGCTGGATGACCATGGCAACGCAAACCGATACTGTATTTGTTCGATTTAGGGATTATGGATTTTTTGTCCCTANAGAGGGTGCAGACGGAAAGACGGCGATTGTTCAAGGAGACCTTTTCGTAGATACCATTAGTGTACGAATGTTGCAGCACTATGCAAAAGATGCAGGTAGGTCAAAGGAAGCCATTGCAAAGATTACAGAACCGCAGCTTGGCTTAAGCTTTACTGCCGACGGAGTCATTATTAAAAAATAATCCTTTTGATTTTGGCTACCTATGGCGTGGTTTTAACCAGAAATAATGCGTTGTGCAGATAGAATTTCTTGCCATTGGACTTACTTATTTCCTCCGAAGACAACAAAGCCTCAATGATTGGCGAACCCTTAATTCCCGAATTGTACCCGGGACCAGTCTCAGGTTCTACATTATCTAAGGAACCTGAATTTGCTAACTCACGAGACAGCAATATCTTATGTGCACCAAGGTCCTTTCCTGTCTGAATAGCCAGGCCTTCACTTAGCTTACCCTTGTGTTGGAAAATAGCATAGCCCAAAAGCAGATAACCCTCTTTTTGGAGCTCCTCATATGTCTTCATACAGGCATTACTGTTAGAAAATTCCTGAATACTTGGATAAAATGAAACTGCTCTAGCTACCAATGAGTCAATATCTGAGGCAACTCTGAGCTCTTTGTAATTAAGTATGTAATCATTGTTCTTGGTCAAAGCACAGCTTTGAAGCGCAATCAAAAGATATATGTAGGAATAAAGCCTCACTTTTTAAAAATTCGGGAAGTCAAAATCTCACAAAACGCGAATGTAATCATAATTACTTGCGATTTGCAACTAATAACCACTACAGCTTGCAGGTGTTCACACCAAGCATTTTATAGATCATGCACGTCCCAATAAGCGCATTGAACAATAATATTGCACCAACAGCACCAAGTATAATTGCATAATTACTCGACTCAAGCAAGAATGGAGCGGGAAGCAAAAACAAGGAAATAATAAAACGCGCGATGCGTTCCGATTTGTTTTGATTTGTTGTAAATAAATTCATGTATTAAAATTAAAAAATATTTGGCCCCGATATACAAAATAGAATAACTCCCAATACACAGCGAATATTTGGAACACTCTTTGCATTTATGATGCAAACAGAACGATGATGGATTTAAAATCAAGCATACTCACCTTTACGCTCGCAGGCGGATTACTGGCTTTTATGCCGGAATCAAAGAGGGCGAAAACACAAGAAATAGAGCCCATAAGAAAGCTCAATCAGACTGCCTTCAAAAAAGGTGAGTTTTTACGCTACGACGTATCCTATGGATATTTTTCTGCTGCAACGGCAACACTTAAAATAGCAGGTGTTTCCAAAAAAATGAATGGTAGAAACACTTTTCATATTATCGGAAAAGGGCAGTCAGCAGGTGCACTAAATTGGTTTTTCAAAGTTGAAGACCGCTACGAGACATACATAGACGAGGAAGCCATATTACCATGGAAGTTTATTCGACACGTTCGTGAGGGTGATTATGAATTAGACAGAGATATTCGTTTTAATCAGTATATGAATACTGCCACAGTAACGCAAAATGGAGACAAGGATTACCATGTAGAACCCAATACCCAAGATTTGCTCTCTGCTTTTTATTATGCAAGAACATTGGATATGCAGGATGCTGAGATCGGTCAAGAATTTATCATCAACACCTTTTTTGATAGAGAAATATATCCTTTAAAGTTCAAGTTTTTAGGGCCTGAAATAGTAAAAACTGCTTTAGGTAGCTTTAACTGTCTGAAATTTAGACCTATGGTGGAAAAAGGAAGAGTATTTAAAGAGGAAGAAGACATGACCTTATGGGTAAGTGATGATGCAAACAAGGTTCCCATTCGCGTGAAATCAGACCTTTTAGTGGGTTCTATCGAAATGGACCTTGTTGAACATAAAAATCTCGTCAGGCCACTAAATAAGGTTATTGATTGAGGAACTGGACATGAAAGCAGAAAATCATTGAGCCCATGAATTCATAAAGTCAACACTCATATTTTAGAGGAATTGAATAACAAAAGACGGAGTAAACGAAATATTCAAATAAAAATATAAAGCCACTTTAACGAGTGGCTTTTTTTATGGATGATTAATCCATTAAATATAAACCTTTAAATTTTGGTAGGTTAAACTATTATTCAACGATGATTTTCGCTTTCATCTCAGGAAGATGCGGTACGCAAACGTAATAAAAGGTCTTTGCTTCTTGAGGTACAAAAAAACTATTCGCACCATAGCCAAATTCAAAACCATTCTCAATGGGTGTGGGTTCGTTGGCATTATAACTCGCTTCACTAACTTCAATCGCGTTATGACTTCCCCCTAGGTCGAAGAATACAGTATCTCCAAGG
>NYTQ01000016.1 GCA_002683585.1 Cryomorphaceae bacterium | reverse complement strand
CAGGACAGTATTGCTTTAGAAGAATATTGTTTTCGTCTACAATATCGACGCAATGCTCTTCCTCTTTAAATTTGGTGCAGGGATTTACCACCTTCATAGATAGTGCAGTTGCGTATACAAAAGGTTTTATGGTTGAACCAACTTGTCTTTTGCCTTGTCTCGCATGATCGTATGAGAAATGCTTGAAGTTGGCGCCACCTACCCATGCTTTGACAAAACCGGTAGCTGGTTCAACGGAAATAAGTCCGGTGTGCAAAAATGATTTGTAGTATTTGATAGAGTCTGCGGGAGTCATTACCGTATCAATTTCTCCCTTCCAGCTGAATATTTTCATTGGTGTAGGCTTAAGAAAAGCCTTGTCAATTTCATCTGTGCTTAATCCTGATCTTTTCATCGCGTAATATCTTGCACTACCTCTTTGCGCTCGCTTTAAAATCGATTCAACAGTTGATTTTTTCATGGTATTTGAAAAAGGAAATCGCCTCAGACCTCGATTGTTCCTATCAAACTTTTCTTGGAGAGAAGGAACCTTTTTTGCGTTCTTCTCTATTGGGTCCTTTCCGCTTAGGTGTTTCACAACAGCTGCCTCTGCCTTTTCTTGCAGTGATGTATTTAATGTCGTGTATATTTTTAGCCCATCACGGTAAATATTATAGGGAGTCCCGTCTTTTTTTGCATATCGATAGTCTCCATCTTTGTCTTTTTCTTTCAGTAATTTACTCACCTCTTGCCGGAGGCTTTCCCGGAAATATGGAGCCAATCCTTCTTTATGGTCTACAGTGGTATAGCTGACCAGAATAGGTGTCCTTTTTAAGGAGTCATATTCTTCACGAGTGATTTTATTATGAAGCGCAGTATTATTGCTATTGCTGTTGCGAAGCCATTGGAAAAGTACCTGATTCCTTCTTTCAATTGCCCTTAATGAATCTTTTGAGCGTGCATCATCTATTTCTTTTGTGCTTATATCCGCTGGTGTAAGGTTCTTTCGGGAAGCAAGTCGACGTGCGTAGTTTCTTATNTGGTANGAATATGGGTTATATAATCCTGGGTTTTTGCACATCCCAACAAGCGTTGCTGCNTCCGTTTTAGATAGCTCAGCTGCTGTTTTATTAAAATAAACGGTTGCTGCATTTTCAATTCCAACTGCGTTGTAAAGGTAGTCGAATTGATTCAGGTACATCGTTAGAATTTCTTTCTTCGTATATCTTTGTTCAAGCCTTGTGGCAATAATATGCTCTTGTGCTTTTTCATTGATACGACCGAACTTACCCAAGATTTTCGANCTTGTCGATTGTGTTTCATCTTTGCTTCTTGATCTTTTTTGAAGTGTAAAAAGGAGCTTTGCAAGCTGTTGCGGAATTGTTGACGCACCTCCGCTTTTNCCCATTGAAGAAATAGACCTCATCAAGGCCCTNAAATCAATTCCTGAATGTTCGAGAAAACGNTCGTCTTCAGTCGCAATTAAAGCATCTAAAACGTTCGTGGATATCTCTGAATAGGGCACACTTGAGCGATTGACCTGCCAAAATTTTCCGATGGTTACATTGGCGCCACTTGCATTATTGGCAATAATATCTGATGCCAAAAGTTCGGGGGGATTATCAAGCATAGATACGGGCGGTAAATCATCCTCNGATTGCAGCAAATAAAGGGATAAAATGACGGCTAGAGGAAGCAATCCAAAGAACCAAAAAAAGCCATAAAGAATGCGCTTTTCAATTTTCGTTATGTTCTTTTTTTCGTCGTTCATTATTCAAAATTACAATTTATCTTTTACCTAAGTACGTGTCTTCTTTGGCTGTCAAGTTTTAGTAGAATAAATACCATAATGGAAAACGAGAGCATTGAAGAACCTCCATAGCTAAAAAAGGGCAAAGGGATTCCTATGACAGGAGCAAAGCCAATATTCATCCCGAGATTTACCGCGAAATGGTAGAAAAAGAACATCCCCACGGAATAGGCATAAATCCTATTGAATTGAGAGCGTTGCCGCTCAGCAACAATTAAAATGCGAACAATGATAAAGATGTAGAGCACAACGAGAAAAAAGCTACCGATAAAACCCCATTCTTCTGCAAAGGGACAGAAGATGAAGTCGGTTTCACTTTCAGGTACGTGGTTGGTTTTTACACTTGAAACAGAAGCGTTTTTATATCCCTTTCCGAGAAGGCCTCCTGATCCAACTGCTGCCATGGCCCTATTTCGGTTGTAGTCTTTTCCATTAGGATCTTCCTTTAAGCCAAGAAAAAGCTCTATTCTGTCCTTTTGGTGTTGTGCCAAACTTCCAAAGGACTTTTCTACTGTAAGGGATACCGCACTGCCTAATATGAAACATAAAATAATAATAAGCTGGGCTTTAGATTTTGCTCTTTTGAGCCCAAACCGTTGAACAAAAAAGCTGCCGATCGCACCCATAATAAATAACGTTGCGATAATACCGACTGACCCGTATAACTTGAGCCCCGGAATTAAGGGAATATTTTTTTCTCCAAATAGCAAGGTGATAATGGATAAGAAAACAAAAACAAATAGAATAGGGATAAAGTGGCTACCGAGCCAGGTCTGCTTGAATCGAACTTTGGGAATTAGATTTACAAACTTTAATAGGAAAGGGTCAAATGTGAGCCCTTCTCTGTACAGCACGAAGAAAAACGCTGTAAAAACAACAAAGGTCCCGGCATCGGGCTGTAATAAAATAAGGATCATTGGAATCAGAAGAATAAGTAAGGCTAATAGAACATTTTTTGNGCTTAATTCTCTCATGTTCAGTGAGCTCACATATTTGGATAGCAAGAGNGCTGTGGAGATTTTAGCAAATTCTGCAGGTTGTATCCCCATACTACCTACTCCAAGCCAGGCGCGTGCTCCATTNATAGGAGGCATAAATAATACAACTACCAGTAAGGACAGTGTAGCAAGATATATNGGAAAAGCAAACTTTTTGTAGATATCAGAATCAATTAAAAACACCATTATACCTAAAAACAAGGCAATGCCAATCCACATAATTTGCTTTCCATATTTTTCTGAAAAGCTAAAAATATTCGGGTGCTCTTCGTTAAAAGCAACAGAATAAATGGTGATTAGGCCAAATACAATGAGGGAGAGAAAGCCAATAAATAATGGCCAGTCTAAATTGTTGATGAGTGATTTACTTTTTCTCATACTCAGGGTTCTAATAAATTAGCCTCTAANACNCTTTTTTCTTTTTCAGGGCTTTTACAGTCTTTCAACAAATAATTTTCAATCATAAGACTTGCAATAGGTGCGGCCCAAGTACCGCCAAAACCGGCATTTTCGACAATAACCGCGATGGCAATTTGGGGGTTTTCCAAAGGAGCAAAAGCAATAAAAACAGAATGGTCTTTTCCNTGTGGGTTTTGCACTGTTCCAGTTTTCCCACACACCTCTATGCCTTCTATCCGAGCCCTTCCTGCTGTGCCAGCTTCTTCATTTACAACNCGCCACATACCTTGAATGACAGGNTCGAAATATTTTGCCTCTACCATGGTTTGGTNTTTGGTGAATGTATTTATAGGGGTGTCGCCGATCTTTTTGGCAAAATGCGGGTCGTAATACCATCCTCTGTTTGCCATAATTGCAGCGAGGTTTGCCATATGAAGTGGNGTCATTTTCACTTCTCCCTGTCCNATAGCAATAGACCTAATTGTTGAGAAAGCCCATCTGTGTTTTCCGTACCAACGATTGTAAAACGAAGTGTTGGGAATAATTCCTGCACGTAAGCCAGTTAAGTCACTTTTTAGTTTTTCACCAAAACCAAAGCTGTGCATATATTTTTCCCAAAGGTTGAGGCCTAAAGCGGCATCTTTGAAAATAGAGCTTTCTTTTCCTTGCTGTATGATTCTTTTAACGGCATAATAGAAATATGGATTACAAGAATATTGAACCGCCCTTTGTATGGAGTTGGGAGCAGGGTGGTTGTGGCACCCAACAAGAGATTTGTTGCAAGCAAAACCCGTATTCGCTTTTAAGACCCCTTCTTGAAGACCAACAAGAGACTGAACCAATTTGAAAATCGATCCTGGCGGATATTCTGCCTGAGTTGGCCTTGGGTATAATGGCTTNTCCTCGTTTTTAAGCAGTTTTGGGTAATATTCACTTACATTCCTTCTACCTACAAGAATATTTGGGTCAAAAGATGGAGCTGAAACCATAGACAAAATTTCACCACTCTTTGGTTCAATGGCAACAATACAACCTTTTTTATTTTGCATCAATTTTTCTCCGTAGGCCTGAAGTTTTATATCCAATCCTAGCTGAATCGAAGGCGCTTGTTTTGCAACTGTATCATATATTCCATCTTCATATTTTTTTACGTCATTGTTGAGCGCAGAACGAACAACATAATGAACCCCTTTTAATCCACGAAGCTCCTTTTCGTAATAGCGCTCTATCCCTGAACGACCTATATTGTAGCTTGGCTTATAAAACTTATCCGCTTTGACTTCACGTGCATTGACCTCAGAGAGATATCCAAGAATATTGGCGCCATTTGGGTATGGATAGTAGCGCATGCTTGTTTCTTCCTCAAAAAAACCTGGAAAGCCATCTAGATAAGGCGCTATTTTCGCCATTTCCTCTTTGGTTAATTCCTTTAAAAAAGGGTAGGGTCTAATACGTTGATAATTTGATATTCGTGTATCATTATGTCGGTTATANTAGATTCCTTCTCCTTTGATGATTTCTGCAAAGCGTTCNTGAACTTCTTTTTTACTCCAACCAATCAGCTTAGCAAAAGAGAGNGTGTCGAAATCGGGACCCATTTTATCCTCAATGACCATGAGGTTAAAATAGGTTTTGTTGGCAACAATTTTTGTTTTGTTTCTGTCNAAAATCACAGCNCTTGGNGGAGTTATTTCTCTTCGTTTTTCGCTTATTTGATGTGCNCGGTTGCTCCAAGAGTCATCAATTACCTGCATATAGAAAAGTCGAAATATATACATGACCCCTACAGTAATAATAAAGGCAATTATGACATATCTTCTATTCTCTACATTCAANTATCCNGCACGTTTAATAAAGATTGTTTGTAAGATAACACAAACAACAAATGAAATNACACCGCTTAAAATGGTTTTTTGAAGAATTAACANNGTTTCGNTNAANGAGAAAGCNTCCAAANTAAAAAACCANAAATGGTGGCTNAATANNAGAATTGAAAANGTNGANATAAACCANCNATTNCCCATNTCNAANATTGANGGNCTCTTCAGNGANTCNTAACCGTCTCNNGGTGAAAAAACNCGGAAAATAATGGGTCNNAGATANGNNAAAAGAAGNAANGAAGANGTGTGNAGTCCAAANGTATTTGANGTNGCATCAATNGNNACNCCNAGAACNAGCGCAATCANAAGNAGGCTNAGTNTNGANCGNTCAAAAGGCANTAANAAAANATATAANGGNGCAATNATGACATGAATNGANGNACTAATTTCGAGTTGNTTGAAAATAAATGATTGCAAAAACAGAAACAACAGCAGCCTCAAAAAGTAAATTTGTAGTTGTGACATTTATTGGTTTTGAACTGTTTTGAATTCGTCAAGAAANAGGTTCTTCACGACATAAATATTCTCTAGAGCGGCATATTTTTGGGAGAACTCTATNGCAATGTGCCAAGACGCCTCTCCTTCAATCGTGTGTGTCTTTTTTACGATTCCTACTTCAATTCCCCTTGGAAAAATACCACTGCCTCCGCTTGTNACAACCTTACTNCCTATTGGAATAGNAATATCGTTACTGACACCTGCTATATAACCAACATTTGAGTTTTCTCCATTCCATTTTAGCATTCCAGAAGCGCCTACCTCGGTCAATAAGACATCAATATTTATGTTTTTTGTNAGTACGCTTTTAACGACGCTGAAGTGCTCACTCGTATTGTGAACGATTCCTACAATACCGTTGCTTGAAAAGACGCCCATACCCTTTTTTATTCCTTGAAGATCCCCAATGTTGAGCGTGAAGAAATTATCCCTTTTCGTTGTCGTAGAATTGATAATAGTTCCTGGGATNTAATCATACTGTTGGGCGAATGTAGAATCTATAACGCTTGATTCTTGAGCTTTCTCATCGTACAAAAAAAGTGAAGAGCTTTTGCGGAGATCGATATTCTCTTTTTGTAATGCTTCATTATTTTTTTCGAGAAGAAAGTGCTGTGAAACCGNGTGTCTTATTTCAAATAAATTACCNGTGATNTATGAGGCNGTNGTAAAGTAGCTGCTTCTGGGCGCAGACATAAAAGACACGTACATAGAGAGGGCAAAAAACTGAAGCACTAAGAAAATGATGAAGAAACGAAGGCGTTTGATAAATGCGATTAAATTCTGCATAATCAAAGATAAGAAAGTACCTTAGAATAGCGCTCTTGAATTCTGAAAATTGAAGAAGATTAGTCCTTGATTAAGAACTGGTATTTGTCTATGTTTTTTANGGCAATACTAGTTCCTCTGGCAACCGCTCTTAATGGATCTTCTGCGATATGAACTGGTAATTTTGTTTTGGAAGAAATTCTGTCATCTAAACCTCTCAACATAGAACCACCACCTGCAAGATAAATCCCAGTTTTATAGATGTCAGCAGAAAGCTCAGGAGGAGTCATTTCTAGTGCGCTCAAGATGGCTTCTTCGATTTTCGAAATTGTTTTATCTAGCGCGTGAGCCACTTCGGTATAGGAAACTAATATTTCTTTTGGAATCCCTGTCATTAAATCACGTCCTCTTACTGCATATTCTGCAGGAGGATCTGCTAATTCGGGAAGNGCTGCACCAACCTCTATCTTTATTTGCTCAGCTGTTCTTTCACCCACTAGGATATTGTGCTGACGTCTCATGTATTCTTCAATATCGTTCGTGAAATCATCTCCAGCAATGCGAATTGATTTATCACAAACAATTCCTCCAAGGGCGATGACTGCGATTTCTGATGTCCCTCCACCTATATCAATAATCATATTACCCATCGGTTCTTCAACATCAATNCCAATTCCAATGGCAGCAGCCATTGGTTCATGAATCAGGTATACTTCTTTTGCTCCGGCGTGTTCTGCAGAATCTCTAACCGCTCGTTTTTCAACTTCTGTAATTCCGGAAGGAATACAAATGACCATTCTTAGGGTAGGGTTGAACAAGCTTCTTCCAGAGTTGATCATTTTAATCATTCCACGAATCATTTGCTCGGCACTCTGAAAGTCTGCAATTACTCCGTCTTTTAAAGGGCGAACTGTTTCAATGAGCTTGTGNGTTTTCCCATGCATTTGTTGCGCCTTTTTTCCGATGGCGACTATTTTGCCTGACTGAATATCTTTTGCAACTATAGAAGGTTCATCGACGACGACTTTATCATTCCAAATGATCAGCGTGTTTGCNGTTCCTAAATCTATTGCAATTTCTTGTGTTAAAAAACTAAAAATACCCATATTAACGATCCCTTCTGTACTTGTATTTTGAATNAGTTCCTCTAGTANTAAGGAGCTTTTTCAAATATACTAAAGTTAATGTTTGAAATGACGAATTCCTGTAAAAACCATTTTCATATTATTTGCATCACAGTAATCAATCGATAACTTGTCTTTTATTGATCCGCCAGGCTGAATAACAGTGTCGACTCCCTCATTATGCGCAATTTCAACACAATCGGGAAAAGGGAAAAAAGCGTCGCTTGCCATTACGGAACCTTTCAAATCAAATTCAAAAGACTTTGCTTTATGAATCGCTTGACGGAGCGCATCCACTCTGGAGGTTTGTCCCGTACCGCTGGCTAGTAATTGTAAGTCTTTAGCCAGAACAATAGTATTTGATTTCGTGTGTTTTGCGATTTTATTCGCAAACAATAAGTCTTTTATTTCGTCGCTTGAAGGCTTTTCATTCGTTGCATTCTTTAGCGAAGCCTCTGTTTCAATGACCACATCTTTATCCTGAACGAGGAAGCCGTTTAAAACAGATCGAACACTTTGTTTACTCGCTAATAATGGTTTAGATTCTAAAAGGATTCTATTCTTTTTTTGTTTTAATATTTCTAAACCAGCTGNATCGTATGCGGGGGCAATCAGCACCTCACAGAAAAGGCTATTGATGAGCTCTGCAGTAGGTTTGTCAATTGCTGTATTTGAGATCAAGACTCCGCCAAAAGCACTCACTGGGTCTCCAGCTAAAGCACATTCATAGGCTTCTTTGATTGTAGCTCTTGTGCTTAACCCACAGGCATTGTTATGCTTCATAATGGCGAANGTTGGTCCGTCATTGATAAACTCTTGCATTAAATTAGTCGCAGCGTCTACATCNAGTAGGTTGTTATAAGAAAGCTCTTTTCCGTGAAGCTGATTGAATACAGCGNTGAAGTCACCAAAAAACATTCCTTNTTGATGCGGGTTCTCACCATAGCGCAATGAACGCTTTTGCGTATTGCTGATTTTCAACACGTCATTCGATTCCTGTTCGAAATAATTGAAAATGGAAGTGTCATAATGCGAAGAAATCTGAAACGAGGCTCCAGCATAAGACTTTCTTTGTTCAAGGCTAAAAGCGCCATCCTGGGCTTTTAATTCGCTTAAAAAAGCGGAATATTGATGTGTTGAGGAAACGACCAAAACATCAGCATAGTTTTTGGCGGCAGCTCTGATTAATGANATACCTCCGATGTCAATTTTTTCAATAATATCGGAATGGGGGGCTTTTGAGGCAACGACTTCTTCGAAGGGGTAAAGGTCAACAATTACGAGGTCTAATGCAGGGATATTATATTCCTCAATTGTTTCTTGATCTTCTTTTAAATTCCTTCTATTTAAAATCCCGCCAAATATTTTTGGATGTAAGGTTTTTACACGGCCGCCAAGAATAGACGGATATTCGGTAAGTGATTCCACAGGAGTAACAGGTATATTGTGGGACTCAATGAAGGACTGTGTGCCACCCGTAGAGTATATCTGAACACCTTGTGCATTTAATTCTTTTACAATTTCATCTAGACCATCTTTGTAGTAAACAGATATCAGAGCAGATTGGATTTTTTTCATTTTTATTGATGGGTTTGCATTTTTATTAAAAAAACAAATGGGGGAGCTTAGCGCGTCCCCCTNTNTATTTNCTATTAATTATTATTTGAAATTAACCAGAGCACATTTCACAATCATCGCCATTATCGATAGCGCATGCCTCGGCCTCTGATTTGGAGGCTGTGTTTTCAACAACAGACTTGTCAACAGTAAACTTAATTGCGTCTGTAGCTGCCTTGGTTCTTAGGTAGTACATTCCGGTTTTTAATCCTTTTTCCCATCCGTAGAAATGCATTGATGTGAGCTTACCAAAGTTTGCATTTTCCATAAAAATATTCAATGACTGGCTTTGACAGATATAGGCACCTCGATCTGCAGCCTGCTCAATGATTGACTTTTGAGAAATTTCCCATGCAGTTTTGTATAGGTCTTTGATTTTTTGTGGAACCTCATCAATATTCTGTACGGATCCGTTTGCAGCCATTATCTTTTGTCGCATATCTGAATTCCATAAATTCTCCTTTACGAGATCTTTTAGTAAATGCTTATTTACGATAATGAACTCTCCAGAAAGNACNCGTCTCGTGTAGATATTTGACGTGTATGGTTCAAAGCACTCATTGTTTCCTAATATTTGTGCTGTTGAGGCAGTTGGCATTGGGGCAAGTAAAAGAGAGTTACGCACACCGTATTTTTTNACTTCGTCTTTCAGGAGTTTCCACTCCCAACGATCAGTAGGAGTAACATTCCACATATCGTATTGAAAGATTCCTTTTGAGACTGGTGATCCTGGGTAGGTTTCATAATGACCATGTTCTTTTGCCAGGTCTTTTGAGGCAGTCATAGATGCAAAATATATCGTTTCGAAGATCTCTTGATTCAAAGCCTTNGCTTCTTTAGATTCAAAGGGATGTCCCATTAAAATGAAAGCGTCAGCCAACCCTTGAACACCAAGACCAATTGGTCGGTGTCGCATATTAGAATTGCGCGCCTCTTCAACAGGNTANTAATTACCGTCAATAATCTTATTTAGATTCAGGGTCGCTTGGTAGGTTACATTAAAGAGNTTCTCAAAATCAAATGATTTGTCGTCATTGATATATTTTGGAAGTGCCAATGATGCCAAGTTACACACTGCTACCTCGTCNGGAGCGGTATATTCGATGATTTCCGTACACAGGTTAGAAGATTTGATTACACCAAGGTTTTGTTGATTAGACTTTGCGTTTGCTGCGTCTTTGTACAACATATAAGGTGTACCTGTTTCTATTTGNGATTCAAGAATTTTAAACCAAAGGTCCTGCGCCTTGATGGTTTTTCTTCCTTTACCAGCTTTTTCATACTTCGTGTAAAGCTTTTCAAATTCTTTGCTGTGCGTATCCGACAACCCNGGGCATTCGTGCGGACACATCAAGGTCCAGTCACCATTCTCTTTTACACGCTTCATAAATAGATCAGGNATCCAAAGTGCATAGAATAAATCTCTAGCGCGTTGCTCCTCTTTCCCATGATTCTTTTTTAGATCCAGGAAGTCAAAAACATCAGCATGCCATGGCTCGAGATAAATGGCAAAAGAACCTTTTCTTTTACCCCCNCCTTGGTCCACATAACGCGCAGTATCATTAAATACTCGAAGCATTGGAACAATACCATTGGATTCTCCATTAGTTCCTTTTATGTATGAGCCCGTTGCTCTTATATCATGAATTGACAAGCCAATTCCGCCTGCAGACTGAGATATTTGCGCACATGACTTTAGTGTATCATAAATACCGTTAATGCTATCCTCTTTGGTTGTCAATAAGAAGCAAGAAGACATTTGTGGTTTTGGTGTGCCTGAATTAAACAATGTTGGTGTAGCATGAGTAAACCAACCTTCTGACATTAGATTGTAAGTTTTTAATGCTGCTTCTACATCGTTCTTGTGAATACCAATTGACACCCTCATAAGCATCTGCTGAGGGCGCTCAACGATTTTTCCGTTCAGCTTCATCAGGTATGACCGCGTTAGGGTTTTGAAACCAAAGTAGTCATATCTGAAGTCACGATCATAAATAATATTAGAGTCGAAAAGGTCTTTATTTTCCATAATAATGGAATAAACTTCTTCTGATAGAAGCGCCGCATTTTCACCTGTTTTTGGATCAATGTAATTGTACAAGTCCCCCATAACCTCAGAAAAGGTTTTTTTGGTGTCTTTGTGCAAATTCGATACTGCTATTCTAGAGGCCAACAACGCATAATCCGGGTGGTCAATTGTTTTGGCTGCAGCGACTTCTGCCGCAAGATCATCTAGGTCAGTTGTGGTAACACCATCATAAATTCCTTCAATAACTTTCATAGCCACGGCCTCTGGTGAAACCAATGGGTCTAGGCCGTAACACATTTTGATTATTCTCGCTGTAATTTTATCAAATTTTACAGGCTCTTTTCTACTATCTCTCTTAACTACGTACATCTTCTCTTCTCTTTTCTCAGTTATTAAAAATCTTCATCTAAGCTGAAGCTTTGGTTGTTATCTCCCGATAACACGCCTGCTTTTTGGTATTCTCCCACTCTTTTTTCAAAGAAGTTGGTTTTACCCTGAATGGAAATCATTTCCATAAATCCGAAAGGATTTTTTGCGTCATAAACCTTTTCATTACCAAGTTCGACTAGAAGTCTGTCAGCAACGAACTCAATATATTGAATCATCAAGTCGCTATTCATTCCGATTAGTCGAACAGGAAGTGCATCAGTGACAAATTCTTTTTCTATTTCGACAGCATCTTTTATTATTTCTGTGACCTGCTCTTTTGGAAGCATGTTTTTAAGGTGTTTGGTATATAATAAGCACGCAAAATCACAATGAAGCCCCTCATCTCTTGAGATCAACTCGTTTGAGAAAGAAAGCCCAGGCATGAGACCTCTTTTTTTCAACCAAAATATGGAGCAGAAAGACCCTGAAAAGAATATTCCTTCCACGGCTGCAAAAGCAATAAGACGCTCAGCATATGATCCTTTATCAATCCATCGTAAGGCCCAATCGGCTTTTTTCTTGACACAATCAAGTGTATCAATAGCATTGAATAGGTGTTTTTTTTCAGCGCTGTCTTTGATATAAGAATCGATTAGCAGGGAGTAGGTTTCCGAGTGCACGTTTTCCATGGCAATTTGAAATCCATAAAAGAACTTTGCCTCCGTATATTGAACTTCAGCAAGGAAGTTTTCAGCAAGATTTTCGTTGACAATTCCGTCCGATGCGGCAAAGAAGGCCAATACATGTTTGATGAAATGTTTCTCATCGTCATTGAGCTTGTTTTCCCAATCAATTAAATCAGGGGACAAATCAATTTCCTCAGCGGTCCAAAAGCTTGCTTCTGCCCGTTTATAAAAAGACCAAATATCGTCATGTTGAATTGGGAAAAGAACAAATCTGTTGTTGTTTTCCTGTAGGATTGGTTCTGTTGTTTCCGCCATGTTTTTTTAATGTTATCTGGTTTTTAAAATATAAAGGGAGTCAGCTTTGGTCAAGAAAGGTTTTTCTTGATGATTAAATTGGCTCCTTAAACAAACTTGCTTCCCCAAGCGCCTATTAAAAACTGTTTTTTGGTCAATAGCTTTAGGTTACTGAGGCATACAAAAATTGTTAAAAATCTCGCGAAATCAAATTAAAGAAATTAACAATGAATTAATGTTTTCAACACTTCTTGTCCCAATCCATTTATTGGCAAACCTTTCAGAGATTATGAACAAGTAGCCGAAAGATATCCACACAATTTGGATGTAGATCTTTAAAACTTTTCTTTATGATTTTGTTAAATTGTATTGATTTTTTTACAATCTTTTATATGTTCTAAATATAGATGAGAATCCTTCTCCTTTTTCACAAAACCAAATTCCTTTTTTCACACTCTATTGTTCATATAATTCAATATTTCGTCTATGCCTAGCTCTAGAAATATTTTGGGACAACTTATTTATTTTATTAAGGCATTATCACATTTGCTTTATCCCGATTTATGCCTGCATTGTAAAAGGTCAATTCAGCAAAAATCCCCGTTTTTATGTTATGCTTGTTTGTCCGCAATTGAATTGGTTAAATGGCGTGAAAAAGAGGTCCATCACTTGCTTGAGCAATCTGTAAATAAACCCGGGTTATTATTTTCTTCTGTTCTTTATCGTTTTGAGGAAGGCAATCCTGTTCAGACAATTTTACACGAGCTGAAATATAAAAACAACCGTAGTATTGGCCTTTATTTTGGGAGTCTTCTAGGACAAGAAATTGAGCGCAAACAGATTAGCTCGAGCATTGATGCTTTAATCCCTGTGCCGATCCATCATCGAAAAAGATTTGATCGAGGATACAATCAAAGTGAGCTATTGGCAAGGGGTATTTCATTGATAACACACTTACCTGTTAAAACAGGCCTTTTGTCTAAAACTAGGAATTCAAAGAGCCAGACGAAACTCTCCAAGGAAGAGCGGAGAGAAAACACGATTGACACTTTTTCCGTTTCTGATGAGGTCAAGAAGTATACTTCTATTGCCTTGGTTGATGATGTTGTGACCACGGGGGCAACAATAAGCACAATTTGTGATGTGCTCAGAAAAAAAAATAAGGATTTACAAATCACTATTTTCAGCCTTTCAATTGCCAATAACAATTCATAAAAAAACAGGTATCATCGTTGGCTCATCATTGGTAATTGTATGCAAAGAAATAGTAAAAGGGAATTCTACAGTAATTAATATCTCTTCACATTATAATAAGTTTAAATGCCTCTAGAAACATTACTTTTGTTTGAAGTGTTAGCATATTATGAAGTCAAGCAATTTAAAATCTATCTCTTATGAGCTTCGGGGTTTCTTCTTGGGTAATTCAGCGCTAATAATCAGCTCATAAAAATTGAAAAACACACTAATCATAGGAGGAGGGATCGCAGGCTCTTCATTGGCAATTCAGTTGATGAAACGAGGGGTTGGAGTCACGCTTTTAGACCGAGGGACAAATCATTCTTCTGCGGTTGCTTCTGGCATGGTAAATCCAATGGTTTTTCGCCGTATGAATTTATCTTGGCGTGCAGATGAAATGCTTCCATATGCCCGTGATTTTTATTTAGAATTGGAGGATAAGTTAAAAGCTAAGTTTTACAATACACTTAGGATTCGTAGGTTCTTTTCATCCGAGCAAGAAAGAGGTTATTGGGAAAAGAAACAGTACGAGGCCGAGTATCAAAAGTACTTGACGTTACATGATAATTTTGATGAAAAAGTTCCCTTGGCAAAAAGTGAATTCGGCTCTGGGATTGTGAAAAACGCCTTTTGGATTCGTTCAAAACTCTTCATGGAAAAAATGCATCTTTTTCTGAAAGAGCAGAAGGTTTTAAAGTATGGTCAGTTTGAGCCCGCAGAATTTATTCAAGAAGAATTGAGCTACTGTGGTTTAAGATACGACGCAGTTGTTTTTTGTTGTGGGTCAGACAATGACAAGATCACCTACTTCAACCAAGCAAATATACAGCACAATCGAGGCCAAATACTTCATATTGAAAGCAGTGAGCTTTCGCAGCATGAGTTATGGAATCGAAAAGGATTTATTCTGCCAGTTGGGGGAGAAAAGTTCATGCTCGGAGCAACTTATGAGTGGAATGAACCAAACCTGAATATTACAGCAGAGGCACGCGAAAAGCTAGAGGGGGTTTTTCAAACCATTACAAATGCAAGCTATAAAGTAAATGGTCAGACCGTGGGAATGCGTCCAACCGTTGCGGATCGACGTCCAGTTATGGGGGAACATCCTGATGCGAAAGGGCTTTTTATATTCAACGGTTTAGGTACTAAGGGGTATATGCTTGCCCCATTACTTTCGTTGGAAATGGCCCAGTTTATGACGGAAGGGAAAGCGCTCCATAAAGAGGTTGTTTTCTCTAGATTTTACAAGTAGTATACATATAATAAATAGGGCTTAAAACTTAGAGATATTCAGATTTTAAGTGTAATTTTGAGAGCTAATGAAACACATTCGAAACTTTTGTATTATCGCCCATATTGATCATGGGAAAAGTACACTTGCCGATCGGCTTTTACAAGCCACGGGGACAATCTCCGAACGCGAAATGCAAAACCAAGCCCTCGACGATATGGATTTGGAGCGAGAAAGGGGGATAACAATAAAAAGCCATGCCATTCAGATGAGTTATCAGCATGAAGGGGATGATTATATTTTGAATTTAATTGACACCCCGGGACACGTTGATTTTTCTTACGAAGTTTCGCGCTCTATAGCAGCTTGCGAGGGTGCTTTGTTGATTGTTGACGCTTCTCAAGGTATTGAAGCTCAAACTATTTCTAATCTATATTTAGCACTAGAGCACGACTTGCAGATAATACCTATTCTCAATAAAATGGATCTACCGGGTGCTATGCCTGAGGAGGTTTCTGATCAAATCGTTGAGCTTATCGGTTGTGAATATGAGGAAATCATTCAAGCATCTGGGAAAACAGGACTAGGAGTTGAAGAGATTCTAGCAGCAGTTGTGAATACGGTTCCCGCGCCTCAAGGAGATGAAGAAGCTCCTTTACAAGCCATGATTTTTGATTCCGTTTTTAATCCCTTTAGAGGAATCATTGCTTATTTCAGGGTAAAAAATGGTGTGATAAGAAAAGGCCAAAGAATTCGTTTTTTCAATACGAAGAGAGATTATAACGCTGATGAAATCGGTATATTGAAAATGGGATTAGATCCTAAAAAAGAGCTTAGAACCGGTGATGTTGGTTACATTATTTCTGGAATAAAGCAAGCTAATGAGGTGAAGGTAGGTGATACGATTACTTCATCTGAAAACCCTTGTCAAGAAGATCTAAAAGGATTTGAAGATGTCAAGCCGATGGTTTTTGCTGGTATTTATCCTGTAGATTCTGAAGACTATGAGGAGCTCAGGTATTCTATGGAAAAGCTTCAGCTCAATGATTCGTCATTGGTTTTTGAACCGGAGTCGTCTGCTGCTTTGGGCTTTGGTTTTCGGTGCGGCTTTTTAGGAATGCTTCACATGGAAATTATTCAGGAACGTCTCGAACGAGAATTTAATATGACTGTGATTACAACGGTTCCTAACGTCTCCTATAAGTCTTACATGAAGAAAACACCGGATGAGGTGTTAATCGTAAATAATCCTTCTGAGCTTCCTGACCCATCGGGTATGGACAAAATAGAAGAGCCATATATCAAAGCGCAGGTGATTACAAAAACCGAATATGTAGGTGCAATAATGACGCTGTGTATTGAAAAGAGAGGAGAGCTACAAAACCAAGTTTATCTCACACAGGATAGGGTAGAAATCACCTTTGAGATGCCCCTAGCAGAAATTGTTTTTGACTTTTACGATCGACTAAAGTCTGTATCAAGAGGATATGCTTCTTTTGATTATCACCCAACCGGATATAAGGCATCAGATCTAATTAAAATGGATCTTCTA